>JADLDZ010000203.1 GCA_020846375.1 Nitrospirales bacterium
GCCCGGACCGTTTCCAGGTCCACGCCCAGCGAGGAGGCGAGCTCTTCGTCCGGCACCCGGAGATACGCATCGTCATCGACGTTGCCGATGACCCCCTCCGCAACCATCCGGAGAGAGTCCTCCGCATTGCACAGCCGGAGCTGCCAGAGCAGGTGGTCGTACAGGTCGGGCTTCCTGGCATAGAAGAGCTCATAGGAAGGCTGCTCATCGACTCCGGGGGAGAAATACCCGAGATCCCTTCCGTCGCTGCCCCTGTCATCGAAGTATTCATCGACGCTGAAATTCACGATGTTTTCGAAGGAAATCTCCGAGTCGTCCGACACCGCGGCAGGCGGAGCGTCCTCCTCGGGATACCCTTCGATCTCCGGTTCCTCAAAAGCCTCTTCGAGAAAGGGGTTTTCGGTGATTTCCTGGTTCAATACCTGTGCAAGCTCGATCTGGGGCATCTGCAGGAGCTTTATCGCCTGCTGGAGCTGCGGGGTGAGGATAAGCTTTTGCGCAAGCTTTAAATCCAGTCTGTTCTCTAACGCCATTATAGTCTAAACTCCTCTCCGAGGTACGCCTCCCTGACAGAGGGGTTGTTGATCAGATCATCAGGGATACCTTCGGCCAAAATGGAACCGTTGTTTATTATATATGCCCTATCGGTTATGGACAACGTCTCCCTGACGTTGTGGTCGGTAATGAGGATGCCGAGCCCTTTCGTCTTCAGGTACAGCATCATCTTCTTCAATTCGATAATGGCGAGTGGGTCGATACCCGCGAAGGGCTCGTCAAAGAGCAGGAAAGTGGGTTTCAGCGCGACAGCCCGGGCGATTTCGGCGCGCCTCCTCTCCCCGCCGGAGAGCCGGTACCCGTCACGGTCCGCACACTCCCCCAGGTTGAACTCCTCGATCAGGGTCTCCACCTCTTCGTCCATGGAGTCCTTCGCCGCCCTCCTGCTCCCCGCCTCACGTATCTCGAGGACAGCCCTCAAATTTTCCCTTACCGTCAGTTTTCTGAATATCGAGGGTTCCTGCGGCAGGTATCCCATCCCTTTTCGCGCCCTCATGTACATGGGAAGCCCCCTGATATCGTCGCCGTCGAGCCGTATATCCCCCTTTTCAGGACGTATCATACCAACAACCATGTAAAAAGTTGTAGTCTTGCCCGCACCGTTGGGGCCGAGGAGTCCGACGATTTCACCCGCTCGGAGGGAGAGGCTGATGTCCTTCACCACGTGCCTCTTCCCATAGGACTTGCTGAGGCCTCTTATTTCAAGGGCATGGACCATGGGGCTGCACCTTTCTGTCCGGGATACCTGCATCTGATCGGCAGTGCGGGCAGGCTACTTCTGCCTTTCCTTATTGACCAGGAAAACCCGGCTGTTCTGCACAACGGACCGGTCGTTGCTGAAGTAGAATGTCATCTTTGAACCGGTCACCACGTTCTCTCCCTCCGTCGCCTTCGGGTCCCCGGTGAACACGGCGTGCTCCTCGGGCTCCGCGAAATAGGTGGCGAGCCGGGAGGTCACGACGCGGTCTCCCTTGACAAGCTTCACATTTCCCTCCGCATCGATCTTCCTGATGGTGCCGCTCCCTTTTTCGTCCGTATAAGACACCAGCATCTTGTCGGCAAAGAGGGTCATATCCCCTTTCTTCGCCACCACCGAACCTTCGAAAAGTGCCGTCCTCGCCTTGTTGTCGGCGGTGAGGCTTTCAGAGGTAATCACCGTAGGCGTCTTCGCAGGTCCCTTTTCGGCGGCAAGGGACATATTCGAAAGCAGCAACCACGGGCTCAGGAGCATCCAGGCAAGAAAGGAGCACACCCCGATTCCGACATGCCGCATCCTGTATCCTGACTTACTTTCCATTGAACACCGCCTTTACTCTGTTATGCAATTTTGCGCTGTCGGCGGTGGCCGCCAAGGCGCCCCCCTCGACAAAAAAGCGCTTCCCCACGATCCGGACTTCCCGGTCGGAAAGGATCTCGTTCCTCGACGAATCCCAGAACAGGGTGGAGGCGATAATATCATAGTCCTTCGTCGAGGCTCTTATATTCCCTTCTATCGTGAGATTGCTCTTGTCGATATCGTAGGCCCCCCTCTCGGAGGTGAGGGAAAGCTCCTTCTCGGGGAACCGGAGCTGTACGGAAGTGAGCTTCACCTCGTTGTCCGTCACAAACACGGCTTTCTTCGACTGCAGTTCCCACTTCAGCACACCCTCCTTCTTCTGGGTGATACGGATATCATCCATAAAGGAGCTTTCTCCGAGACGCACTTTCGCCTTCATGTCACCTTCTTTGTATGAATAGATTGCCAGTACACCGACAAAAAGCAGCGAGGCAAGCAGGAACAACGTTTTTTTCATATAAAATATTAACACAGCAGCCCCATCTTGTAAAGGCAATATTCATGCCAATTCAAGATACTTCCCGCCCCTCCGGAGCGCTTCCCGCATCACCTCCACCGGGGGGTGCACTCCCGTCCATATCTCGAAGGCAAAGGCCCCCTGCCACAGCAGCATGCCGAGGCCGTCGAGCGTGGTGCACCCGCGTGACGAGGCGGCGCGGAGCAAGGGGGTTTCGTGGTAAATCAGGTCGCAGACCGTATGCCTTCCCGTCAGGAGCGCCGTATCCACGGGAGAGGGATCACCGGGCTGCAGCCCGAGAGGGGTCGCGTTGATCACGATATCGATGCCGGAGAAGAACTCCCGGCTCGCCATGGCCCCGGCATCGGCGACAAAGGCGTTCCCCCGCACGCCGTCCAGATGCCCCTTCAGCGCTTCCGCTTTCCGCAGGCTCTTCAGGTGATGGAGGTAGACTGCCGACGCCTCCCTGCACACGTAGTACCCGATGGCTCGCGCCGCTCCCCCGGTGCCCACGATGAGGACCCTCTTGCCCTCCACCCCGATTCCCGCCTCGCAGAGGGCGCGCTGAAACCCCCTGCCGTCGGTATTGTACCCGATCAGTCTTCCTTCGTCGTTCCGGACGGTATTCGCCGCCCCGATAAAAGCGACCTCTTCGCTGACTTCGTCCAGGAAGGGGATGATGTTCTCCTTGTGGGGGACGGTGATATTGACCCCGGCAAGAGTGAACGCCGTGATGCCTTTCACCGCATCGCACAGCTTGTCGGGAGGCACGGAGAACGCCACGTAGCAATAATCCAACCCAAGGTGCCTGAACAGGGCATTGTGCATGGCGGGAGAGAGGGTATGCGCCACCGGATATCCGAACAGGCCCACCACCCGCGTGCTTCCGCCGATCCTCACGCAGCCCGCCTCATCACCACTCCGCGCCCTTTCATCCGCTGCATCCATTTCCAGAACTCCGGGTCGAGTTTTCTACTGCCGTAGTATCGCCGTCAAAAGACGTCACACAGGGCCGACCACCGCATCCATAAGCCCCCTGGGAGTGGAGGGAATCACCACCACCTTGCTACCGAGGACTTCCTCCATGTCACGGATCGTTACGTCATCAAGAAAGAGAGCGTCTCCCGTCCTCAGCACAATATCGGGGACCAGCAGGACATCGCCCTTCTTCACCATCCCCGACAGGGACCTGATGACATCCCTCCCGGTAAGGAGCCCGGCTACGGTAACGCTCTTCCCGAAAAAGGAGTTCTCCAGTTCCACGACCTCGATATCGACACCGCTTTTCCTCACCTTTTCGATAAACCGTGAAAGGAACGGGTAGAAAGAGGAGCCGGTGAAGGTGATGAACCGCTTCCCTTTCCCCTTATTCCCCTCGGCAGTGCCTCCCGCTTCCTGCGCCTGCTGGGGCATCCGTATTTTCTTCGCCTGGTGCAGGAAAAGGGGCACCATGCCCACGCCGTTCTCCAACTGGGGGAAGTCGCCGTACTCCGCCAGGGGGGGGAAGTCCCTTCCCGCCTTGATATAGAGCTCATCAGCGCCGTAGACGATGCA
>JADLDZ010000204.1 GCA_020846375.1 Nitrospirales bacterium
TCGCCTCTCTTTTCCGGGCAGGCGGTTCCTCCAGCGCCCTCGCAATGATCCTCAGGAGATGGTCGGGATCGAAGGGCTTTGTGATGAAATCATAGGCGCCCTCCTTGACCGCACGCACCGCCAGCTCAATACTTCCGTACGCCGTCATTACGATCACCGGCAGGAAGGGGGACCCTGTCCTCGCAGCGGCGAGCACCTCCATGCCCCCCCCGTCCGGCAGCTTGAGGTCGGTCACCACCGCATCGATGCCGCCACGCCCGAGCAGAGCAATTCCCTCCCGCACGGAAAAGGCGGCGTGAGTCTCGAATCCCTCTGCCTGAAGGGTTCTGACAAGCATGTCGGACATGCTCTTCCTGTCCTCCACCACCAGGACCGCCCTTTTCTGTATCACCCCTCCGTCCTCATTACAGCCCTTCTATGGGAAGGAGCAGCCGGAAAACGCTTCCCTCTCCCGCCGTACTTTCCACCTCTACCCCTCCCCCGTGGGCAAGCGCGATCTTTTGTACCAGGGCAAGCCCTATCCCGGTGCCCTTCTCTTTAGTGGTGTAAAAGGGCAGGAATATTTTTTCCCTTTCCTCATCGGGAATCCCCCTGCCGGTATCCCTGACCTCAATGATGACCATCACCGCTCCGGATACGAATTCCCTTCTTGCATCGATCGCCGCCTCCCCGGCCGCATCGAGGGCGTTCTGCAGCAGGTTTCTGACAGCCTGCCGCAGGAGCGTCTTGTCACCTCTCATGACAAGAGGGCTCTCGCAGGTGAGGCGGACCTCCTTTTCGTCCGCACCCATGCCGTCCACAACGGATTTCAGTGTTTCCGCCAGGTCGAAATCCGCTTTGTGAAGGACTCCGGCAGTCGAGAACTTCATCAGTTCCTCCATGACCCGGTCCATCGCTTCGATCTCCTGCAGGATGCCTCTGGCCATCTCCCGCCGGGGGTCCGTCTCTCCGAGACTCTTCAGGAGCAGTCGTGCATAGCCGGCAATAACTCCCAGTGGGTTCCTGAACTCATGGGCTATTCCCGCAGAGACCTCACCCAATGCGGCAAGCCTCTCTTTGAGAAGGAGTTGCTCCCTCAGGGTTTTGATCTCGCTTCCAAGTGCATGAAATGCACCCATGACAGTGTCCGTTTCGGATACGCCCGCTTCCTGTTCTCTTTTCTTCAGGAAGCGCGGCAGAAAAACCGCCAGGAGAAAAAGGGCGATCAGGAGAACGGAGGTCGAGAGCAGTGCGAGAGCGAGGCCGGGGGTATCTCTCATTCTCTCCCGTCGACATATTCGATGATCTTCCCCGACGGGAGGGCTCCGCTCTGCACCTTCCCGTCGGGGAAGATCAGGGTAGGAGTTCCGGTTATTTCCAGGGACTGCGCCAGTCGTATCGTGTCATCGATTTCTTTCGTAGCGCATTCGTTCAGGGGAATGGGCTTCCTTTCGAAATTATCTTCGAGCAGTTTCAGTGCTTCGGAGGCGGAGGCTGCACAGGCGATGCTCTTCGATTTCCTGTACGCCTCTTTGTGCATCGAAAGGGGGAAGAGCTTGATGTAAAAGCAGATGTCCTTCCTCGCGTCCACCACCTTCTTCATCTCCTGATGAAGTTTTCCGCAGAAAGGTCAATCGGGATCGGTGAAGACAATCACTTTCCGGGGAGCGTTCCTGTCCCCCATGACAAGGGCGTTCTCCAGAGAGATACGGGAGAGGTCGACTCTCTTCCTGATCTTCTCGTAACTCTCCTTCGTCTTGTCGGCGCCGCTCGCCACCTCGATCAGGGGACCGGAGACGATGAATCTCTTGGAAAAGTCGATATAGAGGATGCCCCGCTGCCCCCTGTTTTCGAGGGATATCTCCCAAAGGCTCTTTACCGGGCTCAACCGTATCCCCATGATCTTCGCACCCGCGAGATTCGTTTTCTTCAGGATGCCGCTCGCCTCCTGCTCGCTCAGCGCGTGGCACTTCATACAGTCGCCGTCACAGCCTCCCTCGGTAAAGGCGCCGGCCCGGCTGAAAAAAGGAAAAGCGGAGAAGAGCAGTACGGCCAGCAACATTCCCGCTGCTTTATGACACAGATGGAGAGCTTTCATACTGCCCCTATATTAAATGACTGATTCGTTGAAATTCAAGAGCGCTTTTGGTATAATTCCGTGCTGTGGAAGATTGTGAAAAAAAAGCGGTGCTGGAGACCCTTCTTTTTGTAGCCGGCGAACCGGCGTCCGCAGCGGGTCTCGCAAAGGCGATGGAGGTGCAGGAATCCGAAATCAGGAAGCTTGTGGAAGAGCTGATCGGCGAATACCGGAGCAGGAACGGGGGCATCCTCCTGGTGGAAATCGCCGAGGGGTATCAGCTTGTCACCAATCCTGATCATGCCCCGTGGGTAAAACGGTTCAAGAATATCAGCCAGACGAACAAGCTGTCCCAGCCGGCCCTCGAGACCTTGGCGATCATTGCCTACAAGCAGCCGGTGACGAAGCTTGAGGTCGATCAGCTGCGGGGAGTGAATTCGGACGCAGCGGTCAGAAGCCTGATCGAAAAGCGGTTCATCAGGATTGTAGGGAAAAAGGAGTCCCCCGGAAGACCTTTTTTATACGGCACGACAAAAGAGTTCCTGCACTATTTCGGGCTCAGGAGCTTGAGTGAATTACCTCCTATCAGTGATTTTTTGAAAGAAGAGACAGCATAGCGGCAAAGAGGCAGTCCATCACGCTACCGGTTGTGAGGAGGATCTATGGGGAAGAGGTTCGCCGTACTGTTTTCCGTTCTCTTTTGTTTCCTTGCATCAGCCGTTCATGCCACCACGACGTATACTGTCAAACGGGGAGATACCCTCTACCGCATCGCCCGCCACTTCAACATCCCCCTCTCCGACCTCAAAGA
>JADLDZ010000205.1 GCA_020846375.1 Nitrospirales bacterium
GCTTTTGTTTTCATTGGCTATTTTATGGCTTTTTGCAGGTATGCTGCAAGAATGATCATTGCTTCTTCAGAAATCAGACGCTTTCGGTGACCTTTATGCAGTTCCTGATGCGGCAAAGTTTTCGGCAAATAATATGCCCCCTTCAGGCGTTCACCCACTGCTCATTAAGGTACAGTTTCTTTTATTATTCTCTCCAGTTCGTCCCGTGTGAGAGGCCTGATCTCGCCCGGCTTCAGGTCTCCGAGCCGTAGCCCGCCGATGCCCACCCTCTTCAGTTTGATAACCGGGTGCCCCACTTTTTCGAGCATCCTCCGCACCTGCCTCTTCCTGCCCTCGTGCAGGGTCACCTCGATCCACGAATTGCTCTCCGCCGCCTTCTGCATCGAGATCCTCTTCACCCGGGCGGGTGCGGTCATGCCGTCCTCGAGGCGCACCCCGCTCCGCAGTTTCTCGATCTTCTCCTGCGCGACGGTCCCTTTCACCTTCACCTGATAGATTTTCGGGACCTCTTTCGAAGGATGCAGCAGGGCCTGGGCAAAATCGCCGTCATTGGTGAGGAGCAACAGCCCTTCCGAATCATAGTCGAGCCTGCCCACCGGGAAGACCCGGTACCGGATCCCCTTCAGGAAGTCCTTTACCGTCGTCCTTCCTGCGGGGTCGGAGAGGGAAGTCACCACCTCCCGCGGTTTGTTGAACAGGTAGTACACCTTCGGCTCGGGTCTGACCAGGAGCTTTCCGCTGACCTTGATATGGTCCCGCTGCGGGTCTGCCTTCATCCCCAGGGCCGCCGTCTTCCCGTTGACCGTAACCCTGCCTTCGGCAATGAGATCCTCCGCCTTTCTCCGCGAAGCAACCCCCATCCGGGCAAGTATCTTCTGTATCCGTTCTTCCATATATTCCGAATGAAAAGGGAGGGCTATATCTTTATCTCTACGTATGCCTTCTCACGCAGCCCCCTCACCCAATTGCGGAGTTCGCGCGAGAGCTTTGCATCGAGCAGTTTCTGCCGCACCGCTTCGCGCAGCTCCTGGGGCGTATCGAACCGGCGTATCTCGTCCAGCTTGAGCAGGTGCAGCCCGCTCCCTCCCCAGAACGGCTCGCTCACCTGCCCCGCCTTCATCCCCGACAGCACGGCAAGGAACTCGGCGGACATATCGGCCTTCCTGATGAAGCCGAGGTCCCCGCCGTTCGGCGCGGCGGCATTTTCGGAGTACTGCCGCGCCAGGTCGGCGAAGTCCGCTCCCGCCTGTAACCGCTTCAGGATCTCCGCCATCTTCTCTTCCACCTGCTTCCTGTCTTCCGCCTTCTTCAGGAAGAGGTGGCTCACCGAGAAGCCTTCGTTTTCCTTTGCCTCGTTCTTGTGCTCCGTCAGGTAATTGTCGACCTCTCTTTCGGTTACCAGAACCTTGCTCTTCACTTCCTGATCGACGATGCGGCTCAGCGTGATCTGCTCGGCAAGCCGCTTCTTGTAGGCGTCAAGGGAAAAGCCCTCCTTGCGTATCATCTCGGCAAAAGCTTCATCCGAAAAAGAATACTTCTCCTTGATGCTCCTGATGGCCCTCTCCACATCCGCCTTGCCGGCGGAGACCCCGACACGCGCCGCCTCCTGCAGTTGCAGCCTCATATCGATGAGGATATCGAGGTATTGCATCTCGTTCTCCTTGAAAATCCGGCGCCTGTCTTCGGCTTTCATCGCCTTGACCTCGTCCGACACTTCGTATTCCATGCCCCGGTATACATCACTCCAGGTGATCACCTCCTTGTTCACGATAGCCATCACCTTATCGAGCAGTACGGCGCCCTGTGCAGCGGAAACATACCCCAGCACCAGGGCGAAAATCCCGGACAGCAGTATTCTCTTTCCCATCATAGCACCTCCCCAATTTGCTCATGGCAAGCAGTCCGCAGCGCACCGCCACACAGTGTTTTCCTTTTGCTGCGGGCCGCGGGCCTTTTATTGTAGCATATTCCCGATCCCCGGTTGCGCCCTCACGGCGGGGATCTTTTCCCTACTCGACCGCTTTGTAGGGAGGGACCTCCACCGTCTCCGACGGAGCGCTCTCCCGCTCCGGCCCCCGGGCGGTGACATAGTAGAAGGCCCTCGCATTCAGAGAACCGTCATCCGTGAAGGCGGGGGCAAGAGATTCCCCGATGGCGCTGAATTCCTTTTCTCCGTCTTTCTTCCGGTAAATACGATACCCGGAGATCCATGTCTCGGGGTTCCCATCCCAAAGGAGGAAGACCCTCTGTGGGGTGGGGACATATTTCAGTCCGGAAGGACGGGACGGCTCAAAGGACGCGGGGGCGACCGCCAATTCCTTCGAGGGGAACCCCTCATCCCGCAGGGCGGTGGCACGGAGGGTCCTCACCGTGTAGAAAACAGTGCGCTCCCTTTCTATCCTGTCGGTGAAGGAGGGCGTATCCAGGGGAGCGGGATTGGCCGGCGCAGCAGGGTAGTTCCCGCCGGCATATCTCCGGTAGACATTGTACCGGGCGCCGGGGAAGACCTCTTCCCACCGGATCTCGATGGAGTCGCTCAACACCCGCGCGGAAAGCTCCGCGGGGGGAGGCGGCACCGGCTCCGGGCGCACCTCCAGCACCGGCGAATCGTCGCTCAGCACATCCCGCAGACTATAGACGCGCACCCGGTACCGGTAGCGCTTCCCGGTCACAAAATTCCTCTCCACATACCGGGAGGCGCCGCTCTCCAGGAAGAGCACGTTCCTGAATTCTTCCGTTCCTCCCGCAGCGCCCGCTTCGGCCCTTTCGATGTAAAACCCCTTGATGGCGCTCCGCGCATCGGCAGGGTACGGCCACGAAATAATGATCTCGTTCTCACGGTGGACGGCAGAGAGCTCACGTACCGGCAGAGGCTTTTCAAAGGTCCTGAGGGTCAGGTTTCCCTTCTTGCCGCATGCAGTGAGAGAGGGGAGGAGGAAAAGAACCCCGAGGAGAGAGAGCAGAACAGGCACGACCGCACCACTCCTCATCGGGAAATTCTGCATTCCGGACCACGTTTTCTTCACCTCTTCCGCCCCCTCCGGAAACGCCGTATCTGCTGCTTCACCTCAGCGGGCGCAGTCCCCCCGAAAGATCTTTTCGCCCCCACCGATCCGGATGTGCCGATGCAGCGGTAGATGTCCTCCCCGATGGCATCGGAAAAGGACCGGTATTCCCCGACGCTCAAACCGGAAAGCCCCTTCCCCCGGTCGAGACAGTACCGGACGATTTTGCCGGTGATCTCGTGGGCGGTCCTGAAGGGGACCCCCTTGCGCACCAGGTACTCGGCGATATCGGTCGCTGTGGAAAAGGCGGCATCGGCGCCGGCCTCCAGCCTCTCTTTCCTGAACTTCACTCTGCGGAGCATCTCCGGGAGGATACTTACGGTCGCGGTGACCGTATCCACGGCATCGAAGACAGGCTCCTTGTCTTCCTGCATATCCCTGTTGTAGGCGAGGGGGAGGCCCTTCATGACAGTGAGCAGCCCCATGAGACTCCCGTACACCCTGCCTGTTTTCCCCCGCATCAGCTCCGCCACGTCGGGGTTCTTCTTCTGCGGCATGATGCTGGAACCCGTGGTGAAGGCGTCGGAGAGCTCGATAAAGGAAAACTCCTCCGAGGACCAGAGGACGAGCTCCTCCGCAATCCTCGACGTATGCGTCATCAGAATGGAGGCGCAGCAGAGGAACTCAAGGGCGAAATCCCTGTCCGCGACCGAATCCATACTGTTTTCCGATACGGAGTCGAATTCCAGAAGCTCCGCCACATACCGCCGGTCGATGGGCAGCGAAGTCCCCGCAAGGGCGCAGGAGCCCAGGGGCAGCACATTGATGCGCTTGAGGGAATCCCCGAACCGCGCCCTGTCCCTGCCGAACATCTGGGCATACGCCATCAGGTGATGGGAAAGGAGCACCGGCTGCGCCCGCTGGGTGTGGGTATACCCGGGCATGATCACCCCGAGGTGCTCCTCCGCCATATCCGTCAGCACGCCCTCGAGCTCTTTCAGAAGGCCGACGATGTCCCGCACCGCCGCCCGGAGATAGAGCCTGAGGTCCAGTGCCACCTGGTCGTTCCGCGAACGTGCGGTATGGAGCCGCCCCCCGGCCTCGCCGATCTTCCCGATCAGCGTGGACTCGATGTTCATGTGGATGTCCTCGAGCTCTTCGCTGAACCGGAACCTGCCCTCTTCGATCTCCTTATGGATCTCCTGGAGACCCTTCACGATCCTGTCCGCATCACCCCCGGCAATGATGCCCTGCTTCGCGAGCATCTTCGCATGGGCGATGCTCCCCTCGATATCGTATTTCCAGAGCCTCCTGTCAAAGGAGATGGATTCGGTATACTTTTCCACGCTCCGCGATGTCTTTTCGGTAAATCTTCCTGCCCAGGGTTTCTTCATAGCTTTCCTGTCGTATATGGGTATGAATGGAATGGGGCAGAGACCGTACGGGGGAGTGAGCCCGCCCGCAGGATGCCCTGCCCTGGGGTGTACCGGTAAACGGCGCCCGTACCCCTAATGCTGCGCCGCCTCTTCTTTCAGCTTCTGTCTTTCCGCCGCCAGCTTCTGTGCGACATGCCCCGGAACCTCTTCATAATGGGAGGACTCCATGGAATACAGCCCCCGCC
>JADLDZ010000206.1 GCA_020846375.1 Nitrospirales bacterium
CTGCACTGCCACGACCTGTTCAGGGAGTCCTTTATCTTTATATCGATTTTCGGTCCGTAGAAAACGCCCTCTCCCTGATCCACCTGGTATACCAGACCTTTCTTTTCGAGGGCCTGCTTCAGGGCTCCGGTCGCCCGCTCCCAGTTTTCCGGGGAGCCGACATACTTCGCCGGCCTCGTGGAGAGGTAGATATCGTATGCATCGAACCCGAAGGTCTTCAGTATGAAGAGAGTGAAATCGAGGATGCCCAGGATCTCGTCCTCTATCTGGTCCTCCCGGCAGAAAATATGCGCATCGTCCTGGGTGAAGCCCCGTACCCGCAGGAGCCCGTGAAGGACGCCCGAGCGTTCGTACCGGTACACCGTACCCAGCTCCGCGTACCGGAGGGGCAGGTCGCGGTAGCTCCTCAGCGCGCTCTTGTAGATGCCGATGTGAAAGGGGCAGTTCATGGGCTTTACCTCATAGGAAACCTCGTCGATCTCCATGGGAGAATACATGTTCTCCCGGTAGAAGTCCCAATGTCCACTCCGTTGCCAGAGATGCAATTTTGCGATGTGGGGGGAAAAAAGGATCTTGTAATCCGCCTTCAGGTGTTCTTCCCGCCAGAAATCCTCCATGGTCTTCCGGATGATGGCGCCGTTGGGGTGCCAGAGGATGAGGCCGGGACCGATGTCGTCACTGACGCTGAACAGGTCCAGCTCCTTCCCGAGCTTCCGGTGGTCCCTCCTCTTCACCTCTTCCAGGAAGTCGAGGTATGCCTTGAGCTCTTCCTTGCTGTAAAAGGCCGTCCCGTAAATTCTCTGGAGCATCTTGTTCTTTTCGTCGCCCCGCCAGTAGGCGCCGGCAATGCTCAGAAGCTTGAAAGCCTTCACCGCCCCTGTCCCGGACAGGTGGGGTCCCCTGCAGAGGTCCGGAAATCCTCCTTCCTCGTAGAGGGAGACGACAGGGTCCTGGAGGTCTTCGATGAGCCGGACCTTATACTCTTCGCCCCGGTTTCTGAAGAGCGCAAGGGCCTCCTCGCGGGGGACATCCTTTCTGACGAAGGGGTTGTTCTGCTTGATGATCTCCTTCATCCTCTTCTCGATCTGCTCCAGATCCCCGGGGGTAAAGGGCGTCTCCCGGTCGAAATCATAATAAAACCCCTCGTCCGTAGCCGGGCCTATGGCGAACTTCACTTCGGGGAACAGCTCCTTTACGGCATGGGCCATGATATGGGACACACTGTGCCGGTAGACCTCAAGCCCTTCCTTTGATCCGGCGGAAACCAGTTCCACCGCAGCGTCCGGGCCGAGGGTCTCGAGTGCCGCACGGTCCCGTATCTCGCCGTTCACCCGCAGGGCAACAGCCCTCGCGGCATCCATTTCCCTTTTCAAATCACCTTTTTCGAGCTCCCGCTGCGAGCCGTCAGGAAGTATATACTTAATGACGCACCTCCATGGAAAGGATCATTATATCACAGGCAATGCAACGACATCCATTCATTTTCCGCTTACGAGCCTGCCGTCGGCCATCTCCACGATACGATGGCATCTCCGGGAAAGGGATTCGTTGTGCGTGACAATAATGAAGGTGACGCCGCGCTTCGCGTTGATTCCCTGGAGAAGGCGAAAGAGCTCCTCGCCGGTGGCGGCGTCGAGGTTCCCGGTGGGCTCATCGGCAAGCACCACCTCGGGTTCCAGGAGGAGGGCCCGCGCCACGGCGACGCGCTGCTGCTCCCCCCCCGAAAGCTCTCCTGGCTTGTGCGTCCTCCGCGCAAAGAGTCCGAGCTCGTCAAGCAGCCTCTCCGCCCTCTCCTGCAGCTCCCTCCTGTCTCCACCCTGCGCCAGGGCGATGAGCCCCGGCATCATCACATTTTCGAATGCGCTGAATTCGGGGAGGAGATAATGGAACTGGAAGACGAATCCGATCACCCTGTTCCTGAACAGGGCGAGCTCCGCGCTGCCCAGGGAAAAGGGAGCGATGTCTCTTTCCCCCCTGTCCTGCCCGCCGACACGGTAGATGACGGTACCCGATGTAGGAGTATCGAGGGTGCCGAGAATATGCAGGAAGGTGCTCTTCCCCGCGCCGGAGGCGCCGACAATGCCGACCATTTCCCCCCGGGAGAAGGTCTCGGTGATCCCTTTGAGGACCCTCAGTTCTCCGGCGGGGGTATAGAAGGATTTTTCGAGAGACTCAACTCGTATGAGGTCTTTCATCAGCGGATACCTTTTCCCGTACGAATTTCCAGACCTTCGCCCATGCTGTATCCATCAAGGTACGGAAAAAGCCCCTTTCTTCGCTGGAAGTATCGCCCTTTCCGGGGGCCTCTCCGTCGCCCGCGCCGGAGTCCTGCGGCTCCTTCTTCCTTTCCATCTTCTGTGCCGCCATCATGTCAGTGCGGTCCTCTTCTTCCGGAGACCCTTTCCCGCCACCGGAAGACTCTTTCCCCGTCCATCTCTTGATCGTGGACGTCGTCGTGTCCCTCTTTTCCTTTATCCGGTCCGCCTTCTCCGCCAGCCGCTCGCTGCCCTTCCGGATGGCACCGCCCGTTTCCCTGCCGAGCTTCCTGAGTTCTTTCCCGCCGCTCCAGAGGGCGACGACCAGAAAGGCGATGGCTCCGATAAGGGCAAGACAGAGGGTCCGCCGCACCAGGATGAACATCACTCGTACCTCAGGGATTCCACGGGCTTCATCTTCGCTGCGTAGTAGGATGGATACAGCGTGGAGAGAAAACTGATGGTGACCGCCGAGACGGAAACGACGGCGAAATCGATCCATTTCATCTTCACCGGCAGTTTGCTCAGGTAATAGACGTCGGCAGGGAGCTTGATGATCTCGTAATTGTTCAGGATCTTCCCGAGGAGATATCCCCCTGCAATCCCTATGGTGGTGCCGATCAGCCCGATGAGCAGTCCCTGGAGCATGAACACCAGCATGATCCCCCTGTGGGTGGCGCCCATCGACTTCAGGATCGCAATCTCCTTCTGCTTTTCCATGACGTTCATCATCAGGGTGCTCACAATGTTGAAGGAGGCCACCAGGACGATGAGGATGAGAATGACGAACATGGCGAACTTCTCGAGCTTCAGCGCGGAGAAAAGGTTCCTGTTCATCTGCATCCAGTCCCGCGCATGGAAGGGGAACCCGAGCCTTTCCTTCACCGCGTCGCGGACCTCCGGGGCCTGGTAAATGTCATCGAGCCTGAGCTCGACGCCCGACACCGCACTGCCGAACCCGAAGAATTCCTGGGCCGCCTTCATATCGGTGAGGACGAGGCTGGTGTCATACTCGAACATCCCCATCTCAAAAATGGCGGCGACCCTGAACCGCTTCACCTTCGGGAGCATTCCGAGGGGGCCCATCTCCCCGACCGGAGAGATCACCGTGACGGGATCGCCGAGGGACACGCCCAGCATTCCCGCCAGCTCCCTGCCGATCACAATCCAGGGGACCCCGTCTTTCCGCACGAGATCTCCCACGCTCCCCTGCTTGATGTGCTTCAGGATGTCGGTAGTCCTGAGCTCGGAGGAGGGTTCGATTCCCCGTAGGAAAACTCCGTGCGCCCGGGGACCGGAAGAGACCATGACCTGCCCCAGCACGAAGGGTGAGAGAGAGACCACATGCGGGATATCCCGCAGCTTCCCGGCCACTGAGGGATAGTCTTCGATTCCCCCCTTGAAGCTCTGGATGATCACGTGCGCGTTCGCACCCAGTATTTTCTTCTGCAGGTCCTCGTGGAAGCCGCTCATCACCGAGAGGACCACGAGAAGGGCCATCACTCCGACCGCAACCCCGCTGACGGCGATCACGGTATTGAAAGAGATGCCCCTGTGCCGTTTTTTCGACTTGAGGTAGCGCAGGGAGATGAAGAGCGGATAGGGCAGATTCATACTATCAGGATACAGGATTCAGCCAGGCGATTCAAGAAAACTGCGGGGGGCTCCCCCCGTGACCCGCTCCGCACCCTGTTCATCGTTTCCTATTGCTCGGGCTTCAGCTGCGGGAAAAGCACCACGTCACGGATGGAAGGGGAATTGGTAAGGAGCATCACCAGCCTGTCGATGCCGATCCCCTCTCCTGCTGCGGGGGGCATCCCGTACTCCAGCGCCCGGACAAAGTCCTCATCCATCCAGTGGGCTTCCTCGTCGCCCTGTTTTTTCGCCTCGACCTGCTTCATGAATCTCCCCTTCTGGTCAACGGGGTCGTTCAGCTCGGAAAAAGCGTTGGCGATTTCCCTCGCCGCAATGAAGAGCTCGAACCTTTCCACAAGCTCGGGGGCATCGGGCTTTCTCTTCGCAAGGGGCGAAAGCTCCACAGGATAATCGGTAATGAAGGTGGGTTGTATCAACCCGGGTTCCACGAATTCCTTGAAGATCTCATCCAGTATCCTCGCAAGGGAAGCTCCCGTGGGGATATCCAGTTTTTTGGAGCGGGCCCATTCCTTCGCCTTTTCAGGGTCCCCGATGATATCGCCGGGTACCCCTTTTTGCTTTAATGCTTCGAGCATCGGGATCCTCGGCCAGGGAGGGGTGAGATCGATCACCGCATCCCCGTACGGCACCTTCAGGGTGCCGAGCACCTTCTCCGCCACAAAGGAGAAGATCTCCTCCGTGAACGACATGAGATAGGTATAATCCTTGTATGCCACATAGAATTCCAGCATCGTGAATTCGGGATTATGCCTCGTCGATATCCCCTCGTTCCTGAAATTCTTGTTCAGCTCGAAAACTCTCTCGTATCCGCCCACCAGCAGCCTCTTCAGATAGAGCTCCGGCGCGATCCTGAGATACAGATCGATGTCGAGGGCGTTATGGTGCGTCATGAAAGGACGTGCAGCAGCACCCCCGGGAATCTGGTGCATCATGGGGGTCTCCACCTCGATGAAGCCGCGGGACTCGAGGAAGTCGCGGATCGCCTTGATGATGGCGCTTCTCCGGGCGAACACCTCCTTCACCTCGGGATTGACAATGAGGTCCACATACCGCTGCCGGTAGCGGATTTCGATGTCCTTGAGCCCGTGCCACTTCTCGGGGAGGGGCCGCAGGGACTTGCTCAGCAGGACGATATCCCTGACTTCGAGAGTGAGCTCGCCGGTCTTCGTCCGGAAGACCCGTCCGGAAACGCCGACGATATCCCCGATATCGAGTTTTCTCACCAGGGTGTATTTCTCGCCGAGGACATCCTTCTTCAGGTAGATCTGTATCCTGCCGGTGCCATCCTGAATATGGGCGAAGGAGGCCTTCCCAAAATCGCGCAGCGCGACGATCCTCCCGGCAACTGAGGTGGAAAACTCTTCCGCTTCGAGTCCCTCCTTGGAAACCTGCTCATACTTTCCTCTGATCCCGGCGGCACTCGACCCCGGCTGGAACCTCCCGTCGTACGGATTGATTCCGAGCTCCTGCAATTCACCGAGCTTCCTGAAACGCTGCTCTATCAACTCATTCACATCTTCCATGAACAGTGATTATACTTTTCCCCTTCCGTCCAAGTCAACCGAAACGTCTTTTTTGCGGAAAAAGCAAAGCTTTCTTGACATCCCTCAAAAAAATGAACTACTATTCCTGATATGAGAAAACCATTGATTGCCGCAAACTGGAAAATGAATAAAACCGTGGGCGAGGCAGAGGCTTTCCTCCGCGATTTCATTCCCCTGATAACGGAAGTGGAGGATACGGATATCGTCATCGCCCCCCCCTTCACTGCCCTCTCCGCAGTATCTTCCCTTCTCAAGGGATCCCCGATCCAGCTCTCCGCACAGAACATGTTCTACGAGGAGAAAGGCGCCTATACGGGGGAGATCGCTCCCGGCATGCTCACCGATCTCTGCTGCACCCATGTGCTGCTCGGCCACTCCGAAAGACGCCAGTACTTCAGGGAGACCGACGAAATCCTGAACAAGAAAGTGAAGGCCGCGCGCGCGCACGGGCTTACCGCGATCTTCTGCATCGGGGAGTCCCTCGGGGAGCGCGAAGCGGGAGAAACCTTTGCCGTCCTGCAGCGGGAACTGGAGGAGGGGCTGAAAGCGATCGGTCCGGAGGGAATCGTGATCGCCTACGAACCGATATGGGCGATCGGCACGGGAAAAACGGCGACCACCGGGCAGGTCCAGGAGGCGCACCGGTTCATCCGGGAAAAGCTCTCCGCTCTTTATGGAAACGAAGCGTCTTCGATGAGGATTCTCTACGGCGGAAGCGTTACGCCCGAAAACATCGACGCGCTCATGGAGTGTGCCGATGTCGACGGCGCGCTGGTGGGCGGGGCGAGCCTGAAGCCGGACAGCTTCGCCCGGCTGGTGCGGTTCAGGCGGTAAGCCCGCAGCAGGTACCATGTTTCGAATTTTCGATACTTCAAGGAGGCGGCTGTGACAACACTTTTGATCATCATACATGTCCTTGCATCTCTTTTCCTGATTGCCATCGTGCTGCTGCAGAGCGGCAAGGGGGCCGAAATAGGCGCCACTTTCGGCGGTTCGAGCCAGACGCTCTTCGGCAGCAGGGGAGCAACGACTTTTCTGAACAAGATCACGACTATTTCCGCGGTGGTCTTCATGCTCACCTCGCTCGCCCTGACCATGGTGACTTCAAAATCCGCCTCGGTCATCAGGCAGACGACGCCGCCCGAGCAGAGGCAGGCGGTGCCGCAGGTACCCCTCCCGCAGGGAGCGCCGCAGCAGGGGGCCCCGGCACCACAGGTTCCCCAGAAGCCCCTCGGGCAATAGAGGCCGGGACAGAGAAGTGAAAGCAGGCAGTGAGAAGCGGGCAGTGTAAAAACGGGATACGTCCCGGTCCGTTTCTTTCCGGTCTGGCCGTCCTGCTTGCCATCCTGGGCCTCCTGTCCGGGTGTACGCGTGAACCGGAGATCAAGTCCCCCAACACCATCACCGTCGGTTTTCTGGCCGATGCAAAACGCCTTCTCCCCTTGCTCGCCTCCGACAGCGCTTCCGGGGAGATCAGCGGGTATCTTTTCAACGGACTGACAAAGTACGATAAGGACATCACGGTTGCCGGGGACCTTGCAGAGTCGTGGGATATCAGCCCCGACGGGCTCACCATCACCTTCCATCTGCGGAAAGGGGTGAAATGGCACGATGGAAAGGAGCTCACCGCAGACGACGTGCTCTTCACCTACCGGACAGTGACCAGTCCCAAAATACCCACTCCGTACAGCAGCGTGTACGGACCGGTAGACACGGTGGAAGCAAAAGACGCCTATACCGTAGTCGTCCGCTATAAGGAGCCGTATGCCCCGGCCCTGGAGTCATGGGGTATGGGCATCATCCCGAAACATGCCCTCGAAGGGAAGGACCTCACCTCTCCCGAGCTGAACCGGAACCCGGTCGGCACCGGCCCCTACAAAATGAAGGAGTGGGTCACCGGCCAGAAGATCGTGCTCGAAGCCTTCAACGATTACTTTGAGGGGAGGCCGCACATCGACCGCTTCGTTGCGCGGATCATCCCCGATACCGCCACCATGTTCCTCGAGCTGAAATTCGGGGGCATCGACTACATGGGCATCACACCGCCCCAGTACAAGCTCCAGGCGAACACCGATTTCTTCAGGAGATATTTCCAGACCTTCCGGTTCCCCGCCTTCGGATACACCTATCTGGGATTCAACCTGCTGAATCCTTTCTTCTCCGACAAGCGCGTACGCCGGGCCATGGCCCACGCGGTGAACAAGCAGGAGATCATCGCGGGGGTGCTGCTGGGATACGGGACCCCCTGCACCGGCCCCTTCCCCCCCGAGTCCTGGGCCTACAACCCTGACGTGAAGGACTACGACTACAACCCCGAAAAGGCGAAGGCGCTGCTGGCTGAAGCGGGCTGGAAGACGAATGCACACGGCCTCCTCGAGAAGAACGGACGGACCTTCTCCTTTACCGTCCTGGTAAACCAGGGAAATGATGCGCGGATCAAGACCGCCCAGATCCTGAAGGAACAGTTCAGGAGGGTCGGCATCGAGATGAACATCAAGGTGCTGGAGTGGCAGGCGATGCTCCATGATTTCATCGACAAGAAAAGGTTCGAAGCCATCATCATGGGATGGGCGCTATCCCGGGATCCCGATTTGTTTGATATCTGGCACTCCTCCAAAACAAAAGAGGGGGAGTTCAACTTCATCTCCTACAGGAACGACGAGGTGGACAGGCTGCTCATCGAGGGCAGGCAGACCTTCGGCAGGGAGAGGAGGAAGCGGATATACCACCGGATCCACTCCCTGCTTGCCGAGGACCAGCCGTATCTCTTTCTCTATGTGCCCGATGCCCTTCCCGTGCTCCACAAGCGCTTCAAGGGGGTGGAAAAGGCCCCTCTCGGGATCTGGTACGACTTCATCCATTGGCATGTTCCGAAGGACAAAACGGAGTGGTACCGCTGAAGCGCTCCGCTTCACGGCAGAAGAGGCAGCCCATGATTACGGTAGAAAATCTGACGAAAAAGTTCGGCACGGTCACCGCCGTCGACCGCGTCTCCTTCACCGTGGAGGAAGGGACTATTTTCGGCTTTCTCGGCCCAAACGGCGCAGGGAAGACCACCACCATCAGCATCCTCTGCACCCTCCTTTCCGCCACCTCCGGGACAGCGCGGATTGATGGTCACGACTGCACCAGAGAGCCGTCGGAGGTACGGAAGAGAATCGGCATCGTCTTTCAGGACAACACCCTGGACAAGGAACTGACCGCCTACGAAAACCTCCTGCTCCATGCCTATCTCTATAATATCCCGGGGAGGGAGCGGAAGGAGAGGATCGGGGACGCCCTCCGTTTCGTCGACCTCTACGAGAGGAGAAACGAGCAGGTGAAGAAGTTCTCGGGGGGGATGAAGAGGCGGCTGGAAGTGGCGCGCTCCATCGTGCATCAGCCACGTGTCCTGTTCCTCGACGAGCCCACCCTCGGACTGGATCCCCAGAGCAGGGCGCACCTGTGGGAATTCATCTCCACGCTGCCCGAGAAGCACAAGGTCACCGTCTTCATGACGACCCACTACATGGATGAGGCGGAGATCTGCGACACGATAGCCATAATCGACAGGGGGACCATCATCGCGCAGGGTTCACCGCAGGAATTGAAGCGACAGGTGGGAGGAGACTCCCTCTTTCTCACCACAACAGACAACAGGAGGGCTGCAGCGGACCTGAAAGCTCTGCTGGACCTCGATGCCGAAGAGAGAGGCGACGAACTCGTGATCACGGTCTCCGGAGGAGAGTCGTATATCCCCCGCGTCGTCCAGGCCCTCACCGACAGGGTGCTCGCGGTGCGGCTCCGAAAACCGACGCTGAACGACGTATTCCTCCACCTCACGGGCAAGGCGATCCGGCCCGAAACCACATCGAGCGGGGAGGAGATGCGGAATATCGTACGGACCTACCGGAGGAAATTCGACAACAGATGAAATCCGAACTGAACGCCGTCTACGTCGTCATCGCGCGGGAATTCATCAAGTTCGCCCGGGAGAAGGGACGGCTCATCTCCACGCTGTCGCGCCCCGTCATCTGGCTCTTCCTCGTAGGAGGAGGGATGTCCCGCGTGGTCGCTCCCGATGATATGGGAGTTCCCTATATGCAGTTCATCTTCCCCGGCATCATCGGGATGACCATCCTTTTCAGCTCCATCTTCTCCTCCGTCTCCATCCTGTGGGACAAGGAGTTCGGTTTCATGAAGGAGATGCTGGTGGCCCCCGTATCACGCTTTTCCATCGTGGTGGGGAAGGCCCTGAGCGGCACCCTCCTCTCCACCATCCAGGCCCTGATCATCCTCCTCCTTTTCCCCTTTATCGGCCTGAAGCTCGGTGCGGCGCAGATCTTCTTCATCCTCTGCATCTCCCTTGTCCTGTCGTTCTGCATCGCTGCCCTGGGCATCCTCATCGCCTCTTTTTTCGAGAACTTCGAGAGCTTCAACATCATCATCAACTTCATTGTCATGCCCATGTTCTTTCTATCGGGAGCGATGTACCCCGTCAGCCTCCTTCCTCCCGTCCTCCGCCTGTTCACCTCGGTCAACCCACTGACCTACGGAATCGATGCGCTGAAGTACATGGTCTTCACGGAGAAAAAGATACTGACCCAGGATTTTCCCCTGGGTATGGACCTCGCCGTCATTATCGCCGCCTCCATCATTTTCGTCATCAGTGCAGGATATGTCTTTGAAAGGCGGAAATAAGTGAACCCGCTGGAGCTCTACAAGAAGCTCCCCAGAAAGAATTGCGGGAAATGCGCGCAAAAGGCGTGCATGCCTTTCGCCCTGGCCGTAATCAAGGGAGATGCCGATGCAGGAGAGTGCCCCTGCCTCACCGGTGCGGAGGCGGAAGCGATCAGGAGAGCGCTCACCCATTCCGACTGGAGGGAAGAGCTGATTCTGAAGCTGCGCGAAGAGGTGGGAAAGATACGCTTCGAAGAGATTGCCGCAGGTCTCGGCGGCAGCATGAAAGGAGAGGTCCTGGTGCTGAACTGCCTCGGGAGGGAATTCAACATCACCCCCAGGGGGGAAATACATACCGGTGGGTTCATCACTCCCTGGATGAAGATTCTGCTGCTCCATTACATCAGGACGTCCGGGAAAGGGGAGCCGACCGGAAAGTGGATTTCGTACGGGGAGCTGAAAGGCGGAATGGTGAAAGCTTCCGCCTTTCAGCGCGAAGCGGAGGACCCGCTGAGGGAGCTCTTCGACCGGGATACCACCCTCGTGGAAACCGTGCTGGAGAGGCTGGGCGGGGAGGAGCGGGACGATTTTCCGACAGGGCACGCCTGGCTCCTGTACCTTCTTCCGAAGATACCCGCGGTAATTCTCTACTGGCCTCCCGAAGAGGAATTCCCCTCAAAAGTGAAGGTGCTCTTCGATTCCACTGCCGATACATTCCTCGATGTGGAATCCATCATCTTTCTCTTGGAAGGCCTCATAAAGAATATAGAAAACGATTTATTCCTTGACAAGAAGTAATATATATGTTAATAATTGAGATGGTATGATGATTACCTCAATTTTTGACTAGAACTAGAATCTGGAAGGAGGTGACTATATTGAAAAAGATCTTCGCTTTAATACTTTCTTTATTGCTCGTCGTGGCATTCGCTTTTGCGGTCGGCTGCAAGAAGGCTGAAGAGCAGGCCCCTGTTGTTTCGCCGGCCCCCGAAGTATCACCGGCTCCGACTGCGGCTCCCGAGCAGGCCCCTGCAGTTTCGCCGGCCCCTGAAGTATCACCGGCTCCTGAAAATAAGTAGTACGGATACACAACACCATGGGGGAATGCAAGCCCCTCATGGTGTTGTTTTTTTCTGCGGACAACTGTTATATTTCATCAATATTTTCATGCAGTGCTATTCTATGGAAGAGTGGGTAGTCCCACTCTTTTGTTTTAGGAAGCTATGGAAACAAGAGACATCAAACAAAGGGTATTCGATATTGCAGCCCGGGTAGCGGAGGACGAGGGGTTCGAGCTCGTCAGCGCCGACCTTCTCGGCAAGGGGAGGAGGGCACTGCTCCGGGTGGTGGTGGACAAGGAGGGCGGAGTAACCATCAGCGATTGCGAGAGGATGAGCAGAAGTCTGGAAGCGGTCCTCGATGTGGAAGACCCCATTCAGGGCTCCTATGTCCTCGAGGTATCTTCCCCGGGGCTCGACAGGCCTCTGGCAACCCAGAGGGATTTCGAGCGGAATATCGGGAAGCTTGCCCGTATCGTCACGAAAGAGAAGATCGACAACCAGACCTTCGTCATCGGAAGGATCGTCGATGTGGGCGAGGGATGGATCCGGCTGAAAATAGAAAAGAAGGGAACGGAAAAAGATCTCTTCATCGCTATGGACAAGATAGCGAAGGCGCGACTCGAAATAGAAATAAAATAGGTCTCCACCGGTTTTTTTTGCGGGACAGGGGGAAAGAAATGACGAAAGAACTGTGTTTTGTAATAGATCAGATCAGCAGGGAAAAAGGGATCTCGCGCGATGCGCTGCTGAAGGTGCTCGAGGCCGCCCTCCTCTCCGCTGTGAGGAAGAGATTTGGCGGCAGGACCAATATCGATTTGAAAATAGACTCTAAGACATGCGTCATTCAGGCCTATGAGATGAAGACCATCGTAGAGAAAGTGGAGAACAGGGACGAGGAGATCACACAGGAGGAGGCGGCGGCTTACACCTCCGACGGCAAGCCCGGAGATACCGTCGAACTGCCGATTCCGCTCCATGACCTCGGGCGCATCGCGGCGCAAACGGCCAAGCAGGTCATATTCCAGCGGGTACGGGAAGCCGAGCGGGATATCATCTACGAGGAATTCAAGGACAAGATCGGACACATCGTAAGCGGCAGCGTCCTGCGCAAGGAAAAGAATATCTATTATATCAGCCTCGGCAAGACGGAGGCGGTCCTCGCCCAGAGGGACACCCTCTCCAATGAGACCCTGAAGCGGGGAGATATCGTAAAGGCATACCTTTCCGAAGTCAGGCAGTCGTCAAAGGGTCCGGCAATCATCCTTTCCCGCACCGACCCCCATTTCATCGTCGGTCTTTTCAAGATGGAAGTTCCCGAAATAAACGACGGGGTCGTTGTCATAAAGGGCATAGCACGGGAGCCGGGAGAAAGGACCAAGATCGCCGTGTACTCGAGGGACGGCTCCATCGATGCCGTGGGGGCGTGCGTGGGGATGAAGGGTACGCGGGTACAGTCCATTGTCAGGGAACTGAGAGGCGAAAGGATCGACATCATTCCCTGGAGCGACGACCCCCGCATCTTCATTGCCCGGGCGCTGACTCCCTCCACTGTGGACCGGGTGGGAATCAATGAAGAAGAGAAGACGGCGATGGTGATCGCTGATGATCAGCAGCTCTCCCTCGCCATCGGAAAACGCGGACAGAACATAAAGCTGGCGACGAAGCTGACCGGGTGGGAAATAGAGATACTGAGCGAGTCCGAGTACTCGAAGATCAAGATGGAGGAGACGGAGAGGTCCCTCGATCGGGCCATCTCTGAAACAAGACAGTCACAGAGTAATGAATCATGATGCTGCATCACCCATCGGTCTGATAAGGGGAGTCGGGCCCCAGCGGGCCCGGCTCCTTGAACGCCTCGGCATCGTCACCGTGAAGGACGCCCTCTATTACCTTCCTTTTCGCTACGAAGACAGGAGTGCACCGGCAAAGATCGTCGCCCTCGCCGTCGATGAAGTCGCTGTCGTCACCGGGAAGGTGGTCGCCGCCGGAATCGTTACCCCGAACCCGCGCAGGAGGGGGCTGAAAATCTTCGAGCTCACCGTCGGCGATGGAAGCGGTCTTCTCAGAGCCAAGTGGTTCAACCAGCAGTTCCTCAGGAAGCTCTTCACGCCCGGACGGACCGTGGTGTTGTACGGTGTGGTAAAGCGCACGTACCGGGGTGCGGGATTCGAGATGCTCAACCCGGACTACGAACTCCTCGACGAGGAGGATGCCGATGATTCCGGCCAGGTCCATACGGGACGGATTGTACCCATCTACCGCTCTACCGAGGGACTCAGCCAGAAACAGTTGAGAAACATCATGCATGCAGCGGTGCAGGACGCTGCCGCCTCCCTTCCGGACACCGTTCCTGCCGGACTCATCCGCCGCCTCGGACTGCCTGGCCTGCAGGAGAGTCTCCTGAATGTACATTTCCCCGCCCCCTCACTCTCCCTCGTCGACCTGAACAGGGGAGTAAGCCCCTATCACCAGCGGCTCGCTTTCGATGAGCTCCTCACTCTCCAGCTCGGTCTTGCGGCCATCAAGAAGGGCGAGGTGCGGGAGAAGGGAATTTCCTTTTCTCCCGACGGAAGACTCACCGGCGCATTGAGGGAAAGACTCCCCTTTACCCTTACCAGTGCGCAGGAGAAAGTCATTAAGGACATCCTCGCGGATATGCGGGCGCCCGCACCCATGAGCAGGCTGGTGCAGGGGGATGTAGGCTCCGGGAAGACCGTGGTCGCCCTTATCGCACTGCTTGCGGCAGTGGAGTCCGGATACCAGGCTGCGCTGATGGCCCCCACGGAGATCCTCGCGGAGCAGCATTACCTCACTCTGCACCGGCTGGTGGAGGAACTGGGCCTTAACGTGCTCCTCCTTACCGGAAGCAAAAAATACCGGGAAGATGAGTGCATCGCTTCAGCCGATGCGGATATCATCGTCGGGACCCATGCCCTTATCCAGGAAGGGGTCTCGTTCGAAAAGCTAGGGCTGATCGTCATCGATGAACAGCATCGTTTCGGCGTGCTGCAGAGGGCGACCCTGAAGAGAAAAGGGCTCAATCCCGATACCCTGATCATGACGGCCACCCCCATCCCCCGCACCCTTGCCCTCACTCTTTACGGGGACCTGGACTACTCGATTATCGACGAACTCCCTCCCGGCAGAAGCCCGATCATCACCCGACATGTGACCGAGGAGCGGAAAGGGAGCCTTTACCCGCTCATCGAGGATGAAGCAAGAGAGGGAAGACAGGTGTATGTCGTCTATCCCGTCATCGAGGAGTCGGAGAAGACCTCCCTGAAGGATGCTCTCACGGGCTGGGAGGCGCTCCGCATGAAGTTCCCCCGCCTCAACGTCGGCCTGTTGCACGGGAGGATGAAAACCGCGGAGAAAGAGGAGGTCATGCGCTTTTTCAAGGAGGGAGGGATCGATATTCTGGTCTCCACCACCGTGATCGAAGTGGGGGTGGATGTGCCCAATGCGACGCTGATGATCATCATCCACGCCGAGAGATTCGGCCTCGCCCAACTGCATCAGCTCAGGGGGCGCGTGGGAAGGGGAAGCTGCCGATCCCACTGCATCCTCCTGAGCTACAGCGCCACCGAAGACGCCCGGAAACGGCTCGAGGTGATGGTCACGACCAATGACGGCTTCAGGATCGCTGAGGAGGATCTCGCCATACGGGGCCCGGGAGAGATGTTCGGCACAAGGCAGTCCGGGCTTCCAGACCTCAGGGTCGCTGATCTGATACGGGATGCCCGGCTGCTCGAAACAGCCCGCAGGGAGGCCTTTTCCCTCATGGAGGAAGACCCCTCCCTCAGGAACTCCCCCGGCCTCCGCAAGACCCTCGATGACTTCTGGGGAAAGAGGATCGGGCTGCTGGAGACGGCATAGGAACAATCAAGGGGAGGTGCAAGCATGTTCGTCAAGGTACATAGGGATATCGAGAACGGAGTCCGGAAGGTGAAATGGTTCGCCTCTCTCCTGTCGGAAAGGGTGCGCATCGAAATTGCCATTTTCAAGCTGCTCTACCGGTCGGAGGAGCTGAAGAAACGCAGGAACGAACTGCTTGTCCAGATCGGCGAAGAAGTATACGCACTGCGGGGCAAGGAGAAGAACGTATACAGCAACAAGGAGGTGTCGCAGGCCATCAGAGAGCTGGAAGCACTTGATCCTGAAATCAAGGAGACCCTCGACAGGGCCTCGGAAGTCAGCAGGTTGGTCTCATGAAAAATCAACGGAGCAAACGCGCATGACTGATATGCTCCCCGGGATGTTCGCCTTTTTCTTCGGTCTCATCGTCGGCTCTTTCCTCAATGTGTGCATCTACCGGCTGCCCCGGGATATGTCCATCGTCGCCCCCCCCTCGGCGTGCCCGCGGTGCCGCACCCCTATCAGGCCATGGGAGAACATCCCGCTGGCGAGCTATCTCTTTCTGCGCGGCAGGTGCAGAACCTGCGGAGAACGGATCTCCCCCCGCTACCCCCTGGTGGAGCTGGGGAACGGCCTGCTCTACTGGGCGGTCCTTGCCGCCTTCGGGACAGGATGGTACCTTCCCCTCCTTTTCGTCCTCGTTTCCTCATTGGTGGTCATCACCTTCATCGACCTGGATTTCCAGATCATCCCCGACAGGATCACCCTCCCCGGCATCGCCATCGGGCTGCTCGGCGCCTCCTTCATTCTCCCCGACCCCTTTGGAAGAACATCCCCGGGTCCTCCCGATCCGGCTCTCATTGTCGGCTTTATGAACTCCCTTATCGGGCTGCTTGCAGGGGGCGGACTGTTTTATTTCATCGCTGTAGCAAGCAGGGGCGGCATGGGGGGAGGAGATATCAAGATGATGGCGATGGTGGGCGCGTTCATGGGATGGAAATCCATCCTGCTGACCACCTTTGTCGGCAGCCTCACCGGCTCCGTGGTGGGGATCTTCCTCATGCTCTTCAGGGGAAAAGACAGGAAAACGAAAATACCCTTCGGGCCCTTCCTTGCCTTCGGCTCCCTCGTATCACTCTTCTTCGGCGGTATGATCATTCAGTGGTATTTTTCGCGTTAGATGGGGTAAAATATCAGGTTGCCTCACCCGTCAGGATACGCCGTGCAGAAGCCGTTGTATCCCGCCTGAAGGAAACTACAGAGAAAAATAATACTCCTGAGAAAAAAACAGGGGAGAGCGAGGTTCCCTATGAAACGTGAGAACTTGAGGAATATTGCGATCATCGCGCATGTCGACCACGGGAAGACGACCCTTGTGGATGGAATGCTGAAGCAGGCGGGCATCTTTCGCTCCAACGAAAGGGTGCAGGAGAGGGTCATGGACAACATCGACCTCGAGAGGGAGAGAGGCATCACCATCATGGCGAAAAATACCGCCGTGGAGTATGGCGGCGTCAAAATCAACATCATCGATACGCCCGGCCATGCCGATTTCGGTGGCGAGGTGGAGAGGACGCTGAAGATGGTGGACGGAGTGCTGCTTCTCGTGGATGCATCGGAGGGCCCTCTTCCCCAGACGCGTTTCGTTCTGAAAAAAGCCCTCGAGCTGAATCTGCCTCCTGTCCTGGTCATCAATAAGATCGACAGGCCCGACGCACGGGTCCAGGGGGTGCTCAACGAGGTATATGACCTGTTTATCGACCTCGACGCAACGGAAAAGCAGCTTGAGTTCCCCATCGTGTATACCAATGCAAAAAGGGGGACCGCCGCACTGGACCTCTCGCAGGAATCGGATGACCTGCAGCCCCTCTTCGACCTGATCCTGCAGACGATTCCCGCACCCGAAGGGGATCCCCGGGGAACCCTGCAGCTCCTGGTCACCAATATCGATTACAGCGAGTATGTGGGCAGGCTCGCCATCGGGAAGATTTTCTCCGGGAGTGTGCGGGCCGGAGACCCCATCGCCATGATAGCGGGCAACGGGGAGATCATCAGGACGAAGGTGACCACCATGTATTCCTTCCAGGGGCTCGAAAGGACCGATACACGGGAGGCGTCCGTGGGAGACATCGTCGCCCTCGCCGGGATCGATGGCATCAACATCGGGGACACCGTGACCAGCATCGAGGCACCGAAGCCCCTGCCGCGGATCAAGGTGGACGAGCCCACCATCTCCATGGTTTTTTCGATCAACTCCTCGCCTTTCTCCGGAAAGGAGGGGAAGTACGTCACCTCACGGAACCTGAGGGAGAGGCTCGAAAAAGAGCTCCTGTACAATGTGGCGCTCAGGGTCGATTTCAGCGCCACGGACTCCTTCAAGGTGATGGGGCGGGGCGAACTGCAGCTCGCCATCCTCATCGAGATGATGCGAAGAGAGGGGTATGAATTGTCGGTCTCCATGCCCGAGACCATCACAAAGACAATAAACGGAGCGCTGCACGAGCCCATGGAGCTGCTGGTCATCGACGTGCCCGAGGAATTTGTGGGGGTGGTGACCCAGCAGGTGGGGATGCGGAAGGGGAGGATGCAGAAGATGCAGAACAATGGCCACGGCAGGGTGCGCCTCGAATTCAGGATTCCCTCCCGCGGCCTCATCGGCTTCCGCTCACAGTTCCTGACGGATACGAAGGGAACAGGCCTCCTGAACCATCTCTTCGACGGATACGAGCCGTGGCACGGCACGCTTACCAAAAGGCAGACAGGCGCCCTTGTAGCCGACAGGCCGGGGAAATCCACTACGTATGCCCTCTTCCATCTGCAGCCCCGGGGCACTCTCCTCATCCAGGAGAACATCGCGGTATACGAAGGCATGATCATCGGTGAGAACTCCCGGGATAACGATCTGGATGTGAACGCCACCAAGGAAAAGAAGCTCACCAACATGCGCGCCTCGGGTTCCGATGAGGCGCTGCAGCTCATCCCTCCGAAAATAATGAGCCTGGAGCAGGCCCTTGAGTTTATCAAGGAAGACGAGTTGGTGGAAGTGACCCCCCAGTCGGTGCGGCTGCGGAAAAAAGTGCTGGAAGCGAACAAGAGGCCGAAAACGCAAAAGGAATGAAGAAGGGAGAGGAGATTGAGCGCCCCTCCCTTCTTCATTCTGCCGTCTCCTCTATCCCTTCACGGCTGCTGGTCCGTTTTGCAGGAACGCTTCGAGTTCCCCGGCACAGACCCCGTATACTCCCGAATGCTCCCTCACCATTGCGGTGAACCGGAACACCCATTCCTTCAGCCTGGCGAGGAATGCTTCATCATTCGTCACGGCAAGGAAATCGAGCTCGACGCTGAGGAAGTCGGGCGGCTCTCCCTCGAACATGTAGTCCAGCCCGCTGCCCCGGTATACCTGCTCCACTTCATCTGAGGCAGCGCCGTAGACCGTCCCCTCCCGGTAGAAGGATTCGTAGGGAGGACAGAGCACGGAAGGATAGGCGGTAATGAACAGCCTCGTATACTCGGACTGCAGGTCGACGAGGGGGATGCCGCTCAGGACGCTGCAGCAGGAGGCCCCGGGATATTTCCCGTTCCGGGACATCTGTGCCAGCTCCCGTACGGACTCCTCCGTCGGATAGGAAAAAACAAGGGAGAAGAGGCGGAAGGGATTCATCATTCCGCCTCTTTCACCGGCAATACATTGATCAGGCACATGAAGATGAGCCCGATCACGGCCACCACGCCCGCAGTGATCGCCACCTCCGCCAGCGACGGCGTGTATTTCCAGAAGGAGGAGAAAACGGGTTCAGGATTGAGGAGAGAGCCTCTCACCTCACCCACGGCGATAGGATAGGCCCACTCCACCGTCTCGCGGTGCGTGATAACCGGCACACGCAGCGGAATCAGGTTATACGCAGGGGGAATAAGGAGGAAGCGGTGTGCAAAAACCCCGATGGTTATCGAGAGGCTGCCCTGTATGAGACCCTTCTTCTCCCTCGGGTACTTGAAGAAGAGATACACCGCCAGGAGGATAAACACCACCTCCGTAATATGGAGAAGGGGATAGTGGGTGAACACCATCTTCAGGGCCTCGAACTCCTTTCCGGTCCTCCACCAGTAGCGCACCATGAAGTCATTGTAGTAGATGAAGAGCATGATGATTGACGCGATCGCGGATACCTTCGCCAGGAGGGCGTAGGTGTCCTTCAGCTTTTCCTTGTATCCGAACGCAACCATCGAGGCAAGGATCACGATCGCCGGGCCGGTGGCCAGGGCCGCAGCGATAAAGGTGGGAGCGAGCACGCCCCCGTACCACCAGGGCCTTGAAAGCTGGGTTGCGAGCACCCAGGCGGTAACGGTATGGATCAGAATGGCGAGAGGCAGGGCGACCGGGGCCAGGCATTTCGCATACTTTTCAGATTGCTCTCTGATCGCCGCCAGTTGTTCCCCGCTCACGTCCTTTTTCATCACCAGACCGATAAAGGGCAGCTTTACGCCCTTCTCCATGATATCCGTACGCATCAGCACATACGAATAGACTGCCGATACCAGGGAATAGGCGGACAGGACGATGAAGTCCCAGGGAAGCATCGAGCTGAAGTTGGGGTGAAGAATCATGTGGTACAGCCTTTCGGGTCTCCCGATGTCGGGGAGCAGGATAATCATGGCGCCCATGGAGAAGATGAACGCAGTGAGGGACGCCACCTTCGCGATAGGTTTCAACTGCTTTGCCTTGAAGAGGTAAATCGCGGAGGAGACCACCAGACCTCCCGCGGCGGTCCCCACGAAAAACGCCCACATCGCCACATAGAGACCCCAGGAGAAGGGGTTCCGCATGTTCGTTACGATCAGCCCCCGGTAAAGCTGGTATCCCCAGGCCAGCGCGCCGATAAGGGCGACCGCCCCGAGGATCATCATTATTTTCTTATAATTCTTTTCCATAGTTGATGCCTCCTTTGCCTTCCTTTCTCGTCGGGGCGATATAAAACACCTTGGGCTCGGTCCCCAGGTCCGCCAGGAGCTTGAAGACGTTCCTGCCCCGCAGAATCTTCGAGATATCGCTGTCCGGGTCGTTCAGGTCCCCGAAGGTCCTCGCATTGCCGGAGCACCCCCGCACGCAGGCGGGGAGGAGCCCCTTGTCGACATACTGCACACAGAAGGTGCACTTCTCGACAACGCCCTTGGGACGTTTCGGCGTATAGACGATCCTGCCGTCCCCCGTTTTATGGTCAAAGGGATAGCCGTACCGGTACTCCTTGTCCTTGAACCAGTCCTCTTCGAATCCCGCAGCCTTGAAGCCCTCTTTGAAGCTCGCCCGGGAGTCCTGCCAGTTGAACTGGCGGACGCCATACGGGCAGGCGGTCATGCAGTACCTGCATCCTATGCAGCGCTCGTAGTCCACCAGGACGATGCCGTCCTCCCGCTGCCAGGTGGCACCCACCGGGCAGGCCTTGACACAGGGCGCATTCTCGCAGTGCATACAGGGGACCGGAAGAAAGGTCTCCGATACGTCAGGGTTCTCGCCGGAAGGCACCATGTGCTCGGTGGAACCCACCGTCTCCACCCTCTGCCACCACGTTCCGGGAGGCAGCGAATTGTGAATTTTGCAGACAACCGCGCAGCTCCTGCATCCGATGCAGCGGTTCAGATCTATCACCATACCGAACTTAGGCATTTTCCACCCCCTCTGCTTTTTTCACATCGACTGCGGTTTCGTTCCATGCGGTGGTCGGCTCCCACACACCGGGAACGAAGTAGATGTAATGCGACGCTTTAATCCACGGATAGGTAAGGGTGTTGTATGATGTGTTCCGTGTGTATCTGCTCCACCACCCTTCCTCGAAAATCAGGACATCGTGATGGAGGCCGGGGTCGGCCACCGCATACCCGTACACTTTCCCCCTGTTGTTGAACACCTCGACGAGGTCGCCCTCCTTGAGGCGCTTCTCCTCCAGTGCCTTCGGGTTTATCCACACCTTCGGTTTGAAGTTCTGGAGCTCGAGCATGGTCATGTTGTTGCTGTGGGTGGAATGGACCCGGTAGAGCGCATTACGGGTAACAAGCGCGAACGTGTACTTGTCCTTTATTCCCGCAGTCCTGTGCTCGGAATCGACGAAGGGGGCCTTGTGCATCGGAAGGGTCTCCCCGAGATCGATGAACACGTCCTCATCCTTGTAGAACTCGATCCTGCCGCTCTTGACGAAGCGCGCCGTCTTCGGGAGCGGAGCGGGATAGGAAACGGGTGGATACGGCTGTTTGAGCTCGACCTGCTCCCAGAACATGAGCTGCCTGTTGCCGGGAGTGGGGATCTTGAGCCTGACCGGCCCTTTCTTCAGCATTTCGACCGTAATACCCTCAACCTGCTCCCCCCCGGTCCTGAGCATCAGCTCCGCGGCCTCCAGGGAGGCATCCTGCGCAATCTCCCGCGCAAGCTTGAGGGTCCAGGTGCCGTTCTTTCTCGCCTCTTCTTCCTTCCTGAAATGTTTCGGATCGGGATAAAACTCTTCGACCTGCTTCAGGATCTCTTCGTTGCCCAGCCTCCTGGCGATCCGGTGCGCGATCTCCTTGTAATACCAGATCTCCGGCATGCACTGGAAAAGGGGCTCGACTGCCGGCTGCTGAAGCTGCACATAGGGATGGGAGACCGTGGCGGTAAGGTCATACTTTTCATACCACGCCACGCCGGGCAGCACCACGTCGGACCAGAGGCATGAGGTGCTCATCTGGAAATCGCAGGCAACAATCAGCTCCAACTCGCCGTTCGCCGCCTTCTCCCGCATCCTGTTGGACATATTATGCTGGTCAAAGGGGTTTCCCCATCCGTACACAAACGCCTTGACACCGTTCTTCGGATAGGGAGTCTCCTTGTTGTATTTCTTGAATTCCGGTCCGTTCCTGTACTCGTCATTGAGCCAGAGCAGGTAGGTAACCCATTTATTCTTCTTTTCCTTGAAATTCCACCATGCTCCCAAGGGCCATCTCACGCGGTACTGACCTGCGTAGGTGGAGATGCCCGCTCCTGACTTGCCCAGGTTGCCGGTCAGCACGACGATCAGCGCCAGTGCCCGGCCTTTCAGGTCTCCGTGGAACCACTGGTAGTTGCTTGCGCCATAGATAATGTGGAGCGGCTTGGTGGTCGCCATCTCCCGGGCAAGCCTTCGTATCGTCTCGGTATAGGCCTTGATCTTCGATGCATCGGGGGCGATAACGCGTGCTGCCTTTTCCGGAGCGTATTCCTTGCTGACGGATTCCTTCAGAAGCTGGAACACCGTCTTTACCTTCACCCTCTGCCCGGAAACGAGGTTCACCTCGAACTCTCCTTCCAGGGCCGGATCGAAGTTCCTGTTGAGGCTTTCGGGATCCGGGATGAAGAGCGCCCTGGCAGCATTGTTGTACACCACGAACAGATCCCTGTATTCAGGAATCTTCTTCCTGTATTCCTCCGCCCTGCCACTGAGCTCCTTTACCTCGGATGCCATCAGCTTCTTCTGGGTATCGAGCCGCACCAGGAGGGGCATATCGGTGTTGGTTTTTATGAACTCTTCGTCATAAAGCTTTTCTTCCAGGATGACGTTCACGATTCCCAATGCCATCGCGGCATCCGTCGCAGGATTGATCTGGATCCACTCATCCGCCTTCGCAGCGGTGGGAGTGTAATTCGGGTCCACCATGATAAACTTGGCACCGTTTTCACGGCCTATACTGATGAATTTGGCATCGGGCACCCTTGTTACCAGGGCATTGGATCCGAAAATGGCGGTGTAACGGGAATTCGTCCATTCGAGGGTTTCCAGTTCCTCTGTCTGCACCCCGAAGGTCATGGGCCAGAAGGCGGGCAGGTCCCCGTTCATCGTGTAGGCATGGAGGACGCTCCACTCATACAGCGAGGAAAGTCTCATCAACGCCCCTTTGTGGACATAGCCGGTGCCCGGCACCTGGATCATGGAGGCGACGGACTCCGGACCGTATTTCTTCATGATATCCGCAAGCCTGTCGGCGACATGATCCAGCGCCTCATCCCAGCTTACCGCCTTGAACTTCCCCTCTCCCCTCTTCCCTACCCTGATGAGCGGCTGTTTCAGCCTGTCGGGGCCGTACATGAGATTGAGGGTCGACTGCCCCCTCAGACAGCCGCGCGGATTGTATTCCTGTTCAGGATAGTCTGCGGCCTGTGTCAGCGTGACGATCCTTCCTTTGTAGACCATCGCATTGAAGCCGCAAGCACCCGTGCAATTGGGAGAGCAGGTGGACCGCACATACTCGACCGTCCCCTCTTCCCGTACGGCGGACTGTGCAGGCCGGAAGTACCGCGAGCCGGCAGCCGCAGCGGTCCCCACCGCACAGATCTTGAGGAAATTTCTTCGTGATACACCCATAGTCAACCTCTCCTTTTCCCCCCGCTCTCTTTCCCTCTCTCCCTGCGCCGGGGCAGTGCCTGAAAGAATTCCCCGTTAAGGAAATCCGGTGCGGCGGATGGTGATTTCTACATGGAACCGAGCGAATCGGCGCACCTTCATGTTCTATCCCATGATAACGCGGATTCATGTAAATATCCTGTAAAAGTCTTGTTAATTTTACGGTGAGCCTTCCTGCGGCCCGGTGAAAAGCGAGCGTGAGTGGAAGGCAGGGATCGTCCTGCCCCGGAAGAGCGCCGGCAGGACGAAAGGCCGGATTCCGGTGCAGGAAAGGGTATCACACAAGAGCGTATGATTGCTTTCAGGGCATCGTATCCTTTACAATTTCCTGGTACAAACGATTGACAGCGCCGCTACTCTCACAGGAAACAGAAGGATGTCATCAAAGAACACATTTACCCGCCGGATACTGTTCGTCCTCTCCCTTCTCCTTTTTGCCCTGCTCCTGAGCATCGGCTCCTGCTTTGTCATTCCAGACATCTCGCTGCTGAAAAAAGGAAACGCCGGGAAGACTTCCTTCATGGAATACCGGGAGGACGAATGGAGGCGCCAGGGCAGGAGAATCAGGATACGACAGGCATGGACTCCCCTGTCGCACATCTCCCCCTATCTGGTCAAGGCAGTGCTCATCTCGGAAGACGATAAATTCTGGGAGCACGGGGGCTTCGATTTCGAGGCGATACAGAAGGCGGTGGAGAGGGACATCAGGGCAAGGGGATTCAAGTTCGGCGCAAGTACCGTCTCCCAGCAGCTCGCGAAGAACCTCTACCTGACTCCCTCGAAAAACCCTCTGCGGAAGATAAAGGAGGCTATCCTTACCTGGAGACTCGAAAGACAGCTCCCGAAAAAGCGTATACTCGAGCTCTACCTCAATGTGGCGGAGTGGGGAGAGGGGATCTTCGGCATCGGGGCGGCCGCACGCTACTACTATGGAAAGCCCGCTTCAGCGCTCGGTCCGGAGGAGTCCGCCCGGCTTGCCGCCATTCTCCCCAATCCCCGGAAGCGCAACCCCCTCGGAAACTCGCGCTCTATCGAGAAACGCTCCCGGATCATCTATACCGTTATGGTGAAGCGGGGCATCGTCATACCCGCCTACGAGGAGGTAATGAAAGATCCCGGAGTGGAGGAGAGGAGAGAGGATGAAAGGGCAAAGCAGTCTGAAGGGATTCCCCCTGTATCTTCCGGGGATGTCTTGCCGGAATCCCCGAGAAACAATGGAGAGTTCCCCCTGTCCCCCGGCACCGGAGCTTCCTTTTGATTCCTGCCGAACTGGAATGCATCCTCCTGAAACAATTGCACTTTTTTACGGAGCACCCTGAAGAGATAATCGAGCGCCCTCTCTCCTGAAATATACTCCTCCCCCTTGTGGTTTCTTTCCGTTATCGCTTCCAGCAGCCCGGGGAATACGCGCTCCAGCCGGAGAGGCCAGGCATTCCCACGGACAAAATACGTCGGTGTATCCAGCCTGCTGCTCCGCATCAGCAGCGCCCTGTCATTCAGGTAGGCTTTCAGGAATTCATGGGCTTCCCTATATTCCCCATAAAGAGCCGCCAGTCTCCTCCCCTTCGGAGAGGCGGGAGATGCGACAACCCGGCGATAGGGAGCGGACGCCTCCGCAAGAGAACGGGAAAATGCGGTATAGATCTC
>JADLDZ010000207.1 GCA_020846375.1 Nitrospirales bacterium
TGCGCCCGCCTCCTGGAGCGTTATGAAGGAGAAGAGAACGGCGACTGGAAATTCCTTGTATTCGATACGCTGACGGGGGAGCCACGCATGCCCCAGGGCGCCGTCGGCCATCGGTGGCAGAAGAAGCCGGGCCAATGGAACCTCGAGATGAAGGACGGCCATGACGGCTCTCCTCTCGACCCTGCCCTGACCCTCCTCTCCCTCCGCGACGATGTCCTTGAGGTCAGCATGACGGATTTTTCCTCGCGGGAGGTCTTCTGCAGGGGTGTCCCGGTGAAATATGTCGTGACCGGGGAGGGGAAGGTACCGGTGACGACGGTCTTCGACCTCCTCTGCATGCAGTTCGGGCTCTCGCGCGGGCTCCCCGGCGACTACCCTGCGGACTACTATGACGATAAAGCCCCCTACACCCCTGCCTGGCAGGAGATGCAGACGGGAGTGGACAGGGCCGCCGTTATCCGGTTTGCGCGGGAATGGGCTGCGACGGCGGAGAGGACGAAAGGGAAGTGCACCCTTATCGTGGGGTCGGGGGTGAACCACTGGTACCACAGCAACCTGAGCTACCGTGCGGCGATCACCAGCCTGCTCCTCTGCGGCTGCGTGGGCGTGAACGGGGGAGGGCTCAACCACTATACCGGTCAGGAAAAGATCGTGCCCCATTCGTCGTGGTCAGCCATCGCCTTTGCCTCGGACTGGATCAAAACGCCCCGGCTCCAGAACACCCCCTCGTTCCATTACGTACACACGGCCCAGTGGAGGTATGAGTCGGGCATCAGGGAATACAGGCCCGGCGAGGAGAGGGGAAAGTTCGGGAGCCGGCACTGCATCGACCACCAGATCAAAGCGGTGCGCAGGGGATGGCTCCCTTTCTACCCTCAATTCGACAGGAACCCCCTCGACCTTGCGCGCGAAGCAGAGGAAGCGGGGATAAAGGATGACGGGGAGATAGCTGGATGGATTGCCGGGCGACTGAAGAGCGGAACGCTCCGCTTTGCCGTGGAAGACCCCGATGCACCGGAAAACTGGCCCCGCGTGTGGCTCATCTGGCGCGCCAACGCCCTTCTGTCGAGCGCAAAGGGGCATGAATACTTCCTCAAACACTACCTGGGAACGGACAGCAACGCCATCGCAAAGGAGGCTGCGCGCGACACGGTGCGGGAAGTGAACTGGAGGGACCCCGCTCCCACAGGGAAGCTGGACCTGGTGGTGGACATCAATTTCCGCATGGATACCACTGCGGTCTATTCCGATATCGTGCTCCCCGCGGCGACCTGGTATGAGAAGGACGATCTGAACACGACGGACCTCCATTCCTACTTCCATCCCCTGTCCGCGGCGGTGCCGCCGTGCTGGGAGTCGAAGTCGGATTGGGAGATCTTCAAGACCCTTGCGGAGAAGATAAGTGAAACGGCGAAAAGCCATTTCCCCGAGCCGGTCAGGGATATCGTCACCGCCCCTCTCAAGCATGACACCCCGGACGAGATCTCCCAGCGGGAGGTGAAGGACTGGCACAAGGATGAGTGCGAGCCGATACCCGGCAAGACAATGCCCCACATCGGGGTGGTGGAGAGGGACTATGCAAACATTTACCGCCGCTTCGTCTCTCTCGGGCATGCGGTAAAGGAAGAAGGGATGGAAATACATGGAATACGGTGGCCTGTCGGGGACCTCTACGAGCAGTCCCTCAAAAGCGCACCGAGGGTGGAGTGGGGCTGCCGGGAATTTCTTTCTCTGGCGGAGGCCAGGGATGCCGCCGATATCATCCTCTCCTTCGCTCCTGAAAGCAACGGAGAGATGGCCTTCAGAGCTTTCAGGGATGCGGAACGGCAGTCGGGGGTTCCGCTGGCGGACCTCGCGGAAAAATACCGGGGGGTACGGTATGATTTCGGGCAGTTGGTGGAGCAGCCGAGGCGCATCCTGACAAGTCCTTGCTGGTCGGGCATCACCAATGGCGGCAGGGCGTACGCGCCGTACTGCATCAATACGGAGAGGCTGCTCCCCTGGCGTACGCTTACGGGGCGGCAGCATCTCTACCTCGATCATGAGGGATACCTCGCCTTTGGAGAGCACCTCCCCACCTTCAAGCCGAAGATCGATCCCGAGTCTTCCCACGACCTGATCGAGAGCCGGGCGGAAGAAGGGTCCCTCCTGCTGAACTGCATTACCCCGCACGGGAAATGGCATATCCATACCACCTACTCCGAGACGCCCCCGATGCTCACCCTGTCCCGCGGCATCGAGCCCCTGTGGCTGAACCACCATGACGCCGGAGTCATCGGGGTGGAGGATAACGACTGGGTGGAGATATACAACGACCACGGCGTTGTGGTAACCAGGGCTGTCGTCAGCGCCCGGGTCCCCCGGGGGATCGGCATCTATTATCACGTGGCGGAGCGGACCCTCGATGTCCCCAAATCCCCCCTGCGGGGCGGGAAGCGCGCCGGGAGCGACAACAGCCTGACCCGGACGCGGATGAAGCCCCTCTTCATGATCGGGGGATATGCTCAGTTCTCCTACGATTTCAATTACTGGGGGCCGCCGAACCCCGACCGGGATACATATGTGCGAGTGCGGAAACTGGAGGGAAAACCGCAATGGTAGCAGGATGCGGCATAGGGGTGAAGAGTCCGCATGCCCTTTGGAGGCGGCGGGCCGGAAGGGCTGCAAAGGAGGAAGAATGAATATCCGCGCGCAGGTTTCCATGGTGTTCCATCTGGACAAGTGCATCGGATGCCATACGTGCAGTATTGCCTGTAAGAACCTGTGGACCGAACGGCGCGGTACGGAATACATGTGGTGGAACAATGTCGAGACCAAGCCCGGCGTCGGGTACCCGTACCTGTGGGAAGACCAGGAGAAATACCGGGGCGGATGGAAGGTGCATGGCGGGAAACTGAAGCTCCGGATGAAGGGCAGGGCGGGCACGCTGGCGAATCTCTTTTTCAACCCCTACCTGCCGGCCCTCGACGACTACTACGAGCCCTGGACCTACCGGTATCGGGATGTTTCCGACGCACCGGAGGGAGATGAGCAGCCGGTGGCGCGGCCTGTGTCCACCCTCACCGGGAAGCCGATGGAGATCGGGGCGGGGCCGAACTGGGATGACGATTTCGGCGGCTCTTCCCTCTATGCCGCGAACGACCCCGGCCTCAAAGGTCTCAGCGAGGAGGAGAGGCGGCAGCTTTTCGAGCTCGAAAGCATGGCCTTCTTTTACCTCCCGCGCATCTGCAACCACTGCATCAACCCCGGCTGCCTCGCCGCCTGTCCCGCCGGCGCCATTTACAAGCGGGGCGAGGACGGCATCGTCCTGGTGAGCCAGGAGAAGTGCCGTGCGTGGCGGATGTGCATTACCGGATGCCCCTACAAGAAAACCTACTACAATTGGGCTGCGGGGAAGTCGGAAAAGTGCATCCTCTGCTACCCGAGGCAGGAGACGGGGCAGGCGCCGGCCTGTTTTCATTCCTGCGTGGGGAGAATCCGCTACCTGGGCCTGCTCCTCTATGACGCCGACCGCATTGAAAGCGCGGCGGCTGCCGAGGACAGCTTTCTTGTCCATGAGCAGCTCTCTCTTCTTCTCGACCCGTTCGACAGGGAGGTCATCCGGGAGGCGAAGGCCCAGGGTATGCATGATGCCACACTGGAGTGTGCACAGAAGTCCCCGGTCTACCGGTTCGTGAAAGAGTGGAAGCTGGCGCTCCCCCTCCATCCGGAGTACCGGACCCTTCCCATGCTCTTCTACGTGCCGCCGCTCCTGCCGGTGCTGGCGCATTCGGAAGGGGGCTTGCACAATGAGGAGGAGGATTTCTTCAGCTCCCTCGAAAATACCCGAATCCCGGTGCGCTACTTCGCCTCTCTCCTGTCTGCGGGCGAAGAGGAGCCGGTCAGGCAGGCCTACCGGAAGATGACGGCGGTCCGCCTCTATAAGAGGGCAATGACGGTCGGAGATGTCGGGAAGGAAAAGGTGAAGAGAGCGCTGGAAGAGGCCGGGACGAATCCCGAAGAGATCGAAGCGATCTACCGGCTGACCGCCCTGCCTTCCGTGGAGGACCGCTTCGTGATCCCTCCTTTCATGCGGGAGCAGGCGGTGGAAGCGGTGGGGGACCCCCTGCGCCACCGGAATAGTGTGGGGACGGGGTTTCTAAGGGTACCGGGGATACCGGAAAAGAAGCGGTGAGGAAAAAGAGGCACGAAAAAGAATGAAGGAAAGAATACCTGAAGAGCTCTATGAATCGTTCGCCGTGGCGTTGGAGTACCCATTGCCTTCGCTCGCCCCGGAGATGGGCCGGGCCGCTTCGTCCCTCGCGCTCCGCCACCCGGAGGCGTCGGAGTTGCTCCGCGCGTTCGGGGCGTACCTGGAGCAGGCTCCGGAAGGTGAAGCAGAGGAGATGTACACGACCGCCTTCGATCTGAGCCCTTTCTGCCCCCCCTACGTCGGCTATCACCTGTTCGGAGACGAGTATCGTCGAGGCATCTTCATGGCCTGCCTGAAGGAGAGCTACTATTCACGCGGGAACCCGGAAGGAAGCGAACTGCCGGACCATATCGGCACGATGCTCCGGTTTCTTGCGCGGGGCGGAGGAGATGTTCTTTCCGCGGAGCTCGCGGAGGAATGCATTGTGCCCGCGCTGGAAAAGATGGCGGAGGCCTTCGGGGGGAGCCCCAACCCATACGGCAAGGTGATCCTTTCCCTCCTCCTGGTCCTGAAGGAGTGCTATCCCTCCTCCGCGGCATCCCGGGGAGGGGAGGGGGCCGGAAGCACCGGGGGCGGCGGGAGAGAAAGGGTATGAATTTTTTTCTTTTTGCGCTATTTCCCTATTGCGCCCTCCTTATCGCGGTGGCAGGGGGCATCTACCGGTATGCCAGGGAGCGCTACTCCTTTTCGAGCTTTTCCTCCCAGCTCCTTGAAAACCGCGTCCTCTTCTGGGGGAGTGTTTCCTTTCATTACGGGATAGTGCTTGTCCTGGCGGCGCATATCCTTTCGGCGCTCCTCTCCCGGCAGGAAGATGCATTTCTGTTGGAGAACCCGGCCCGCCTCTACCTGGCGGAAGCGGTGGGGACCGCGCTGGGGCTCCTTACGGTCTTCGGGGTTGTTCTCCTTCTCCTGCGGCGCCTGGCGTACTCACCTGTTGCCCGTGATACGAAGGTGATGGATTGGGTGCTTCTCGTTGCCCTCTTGTGCCAGGTGGTCTCGGGGACGTATATCGCCCTTTTCGAGCGCTGGGGTATCCTTTGGTACCACTATACGGCGGTGCCATGGTTCCAATCCCTTATCGCACTGTCTCCTCGTGTAGAGTTCATGGCCCCGCTCCCCTGGATCGTCCGATTTCATGCGGTGAACGCTTTTGTCATCATCGCGCTGTTCCCCTTTACCCGCCTGGTCCATATCTTCACCGTTCCGGTCTCCTATCTGTGGCGGCCCTTCCAGATAATAATATGGAATAAAAGAGTGCAGGGGCAAATGGACAGGAAGGAATGAAACAGGATGCCTCTGCCCGGGGGAATGAGGGGTGCCCCCTCCAGGCGCCGGATGAGCCCCCGGAGGGAAAGGGACGCGTTACGACAGGGGGCCTTTGTGAGACAGCGAAAGGGTGCTCCTGCCCTCCCTCCGGCGGGAAAGCTCCCGCAAGGCGAACCTGTCGGCGAACCGTTCGATGGAGCTCTTAAGAGTGGAAAGCTCTTTCCTCCTCTTCGTGGAGCGCCTGCCCCCCGAGAGGGCATGGTTCACCACTGCGGTATAGAAGTTCTGGTTTCCCGCATGGGTCGTATGCCCCACCTCATGAAGGAAGAGAAAAGGGTACACCTCCGCGGGAGAGATAGGAGTTTGGAGCTCCCAGCTGAGGGTGGAGGAAACAGCCGGTACATCGAGGTTCGGATTCAGGTAGATATTGTATCCGCCCTTGTAGCTTTTGCTCATCGCACAATAGGCGAGCCTGCCTGTGCTCCAGGAGCCGTCCTCCATATCCCCTTCCGTGCCGATATAATTGATTCTGAACTCCTTTGCATATTTCAGAACAAAATCGATGTCGAGGAGCCGCTTCAGCCTTTCCGTATTCCGGTTGAGGTCCAACAGCTCTTCGATGACGACTCCCTGGTACTTCGGGAAAGACACCAGCGACGCTTCCCCGATACAGGGGATGCGGAGGGTGAAGGTAGTATCCGAGTTCTTTATCAGTGATGCCTTTCTGAACAGGAAGCGGGCCAGAAAGATTCCGGCTGAAAAGCTTCCTGCAAGACCGGCTGCCAGCAGTGCCATCTCTCTATCCATAATGCGTACCTCCTTAAACGGAGTCATGACATCCCCTCCTCCCCCGGCAGGATGAGACCGTAGCTTCCCAATGCGCTCCGGGTGGATTCATGTCCGGCATGGTGTATGCCGTTGATGCCGAGGCCACGGGCGATCTCGACGAACATGGCCCGGTCGTCGATATACACCGCCTGGGAGGGCCGGACCTGGGAGATATCCATGGCGATACGGTAGATGTCCGCATCGGGCTTGCGGTAGTGGACGAAGCAGGAGGAGATGAAGAAATCCACATACTCCGCCATCGAGAATTTGTTGATACGGTGGAGGGTGAGCTCCCTCCCTTCGTTGCTGAGGGCGACGACCTTGAGCCGGTGATGGGCCTTCAGCGCGCGGACAAGGTCGATCATCTCCTGATGAGGTTGTGACCGTGAAAACATGAATTCCCTGAATTCATCACGGGTAAAGGGGCGCGGTTCATAGAAGATGACACGGTTGATATATTCCTGCAGGCTGAGCGTCCCCTCCTCATAGGTGTCGAAGGTCAGGTGGTGGCGCTCATCCATTTCGGCATAGTCCAAGCCGAAAGTCTCCGCTGCCCTGCGGCGGGAGCCCCTGTCCCAGCCGTTGGTAAGCAGGACCCCCCCTATGTCGAGAAAGAGAGTGGTGATGGATGGAGATTCCATGCTCCCCCCTGACGGGTCATGCGCCGTCCCACTGGATCACTACCTTGATTTCATCGGTTCCATGCTCGTGAAAAATATCCCCGGAGGCGTCGGGAGCGAGCCGGAGGGTGATGAGCCTTTCGACCAGACTCCCCCAGCGCAGGCGTGCTACGGACAGGTCCTGCACCGCCATCCGGAAATGGCCGGGAGCGGCATTGACGCTCCCCAGCATGATCTGGTTGTCCATTACCAGCCTGCGCATCAGCTCCTCTCCCGGTATCTGCACCTTCCGGTTCCCTTCCGGCACCCCGGTGAGGACATAGACGCCATTCACGGCAAGGGCGTCCAGGAGGCTGAAAGCCAGCGAAGCAACGCCGGAAGCCTCGAAGATGAGCTCCATCGGGCCCAGGGCTTCGTCCACTTTGTCGGGACGAAGCGAACGTCCGTCCACGTAGGTGCCGCCGATTCCGGCAAGCCAGCGGGGCCGCGATGTCTCTGTGTCAACGATGTCCATGCCGAAGACCTCGGCGCCGCGCAGGCGCAGTGCAAGGGCTGCCAGGAGCCCGATGGGGCCGAGCCCCGCCACCAGACAGCGGCGGTCGTGGAGCCAGTCCGGGTACAAAAGCGCATCGGGCAGACGGGTTGTCTGTACGCGCACCGCGCTGTCGATCGCTTTTTCAACGATGGAGAGAGGTTCGGTGAGGACTCCGGTTTCCTTCAGATCGGGGGGGATGGGCACCAGGTACTTCTCCCTGTCCACCACGTATTCCGTCTGGTATCCGTCCAGTCCGCGAATGCCGCGTTCGCTGTATCCTCCGGTCTCACACATATCGGGGCGGTCCCGCGCGCAGGGAAGGCATCTGCCGCATCCCCTGCGGACGGTGAAGACCGCGTAGTCGCCGGGCTTCACCCGGGTGACCGCTTCCCCCGCATCCACCACCAGGCCGAGCATCTCGTGGCCGATGACCAGGTTCTGCAGTCCTTCAGGGGGACGGACAGCGCCGCCCGAGACCTCCTCGCGGTCCGTCCCGCAGATGCCCACCTGGAGGACCCTCAGCTTCACCGCGTCCGGGGAGTCGAGGGCTGGCTCCTGACGTTCGACCCTACTGATTTCCCTGGCCCCGGGGAAAAGCGCGAGTGCTTGCATGGTAGCTCTCTCCTGCTGCTGCCGGAAACATCACTTGAAGGTGTTCAATACATACTCCGCAATTTTCTGCGCGTCCTTATCAGGGATGGTGGCCTTGTCGAAACGCGTCATGCCGGGGCCGGGACTCCTCATCTTTCCTATGATATCCTTTGCCGTGGTGATCTTGTTTTCAGTGAGGTCCTTGCGGTGCAGTGTTTTTTCGGGACGGATCGTATTGCCGCCGTTCGGATGACATACCGCGCAGTGTTTCTCGAAGAGCGCCTTTCCCTGGGCGGCCGCCTTTTCAGCCAGCGCAGAGAGCGGGGACGAAAAAAGGAGACCGGTGCAGACGGACGCCAAGATGATTCTCTTCATAGCGTATTCCTCCTTCGTTTTCCGGATGTGCTCGGGGGCAGTTCTATTTCCACTTTATCACACTGAAATGAAAAGTCAACAGAAGGAGAAGAAGAAAAAGGCAGAGGTACTACAGTAAAGAGACAGGGTGTGGCGAGGTAGGACGGAAAAAAAGGAAAGAGGCAACAGCCCCGCGGTAATATCAGGCGATAGGTATCCGGCACAGGAAAAGTGTGTACGAGATGGTGGAAAAGCGTATCACTGCGAATCACTGAAAGCCTGCCCCGGTCTTCCAATAAATAGTAGTACACTGTAAGGGATGCACTATCGGCCAACTCACAAACAGGTAAGCCACTGGTTCTACCAGTGAGACTTGAGAAGGTTTGACCTTGCAGGATTGAGTGAAATAATCCTCCTGGTGGCTTGACGGGCTACACCAGGAGGAAGAAGTGGAAAGTTATAAGAGTCTAGCACAGCTTCAAGTTTTCATTTGTGGGTATAGGCGTTTCAGCTTTAAAAATCTGGGGGAGTCAAGAAAAGCGTTGACAGGGTAAGAAGAAGGAGACAGGGCCTTCCGGTTAAGATAGGTTTACCAGACGAATCTTGACCATGTAAAGGAGGAAGAACCCGTGTCTCATAATCAGTATATCATTAATCACAAGCTCAATATGCTTGACCTTGGAAGAACTCTGGGGAACATCTCAGAGGCATGTCGCAGGCTGGGCATCAGCCGCCAACATTAAAATCTTGCTCACCGCACATAGGGATGGTGAATCTGCTGTGGACCAAGGGAAGTGAGTTCATTCCAGTGGACTATCGGGTTTACCAGAAGGACACTGATGGAAAGACAAAGAGCGATCTATTTCGGGAGATGCTGAAAAAGGCAAAGAAAATAGGGTGTTCCCCTCTGTATGTCTTGATGGACGCCTGGTACTCAGGGGTGGAAACCCTCAAGATGATCACAGGGGAAGGTGAGTGGCAGTTTATCTGTAACGTGAGAGGAAACCGACAGGTCAGCATGCTTCGAGGGTTCGATATTTCGATCAGTGATCTGGAACTCGCCAAAAGACGGGTGAGACAGGTGTGGCTGAAAGGGTACGGGCCTGTGCTGGTAGGAAAGCTAGTCTCCAAAGACGGGGACATTACCTACTTGGTGAGCAGCGACCTGTCGGCGAGCTGTAAGGAGCTGAAAAAACACTGGAAGAAGCGCTGGAAGATAGAAGAGTTTCATCGGGGGCTGAAGCAGACGACCGGGATCGAGAAATGTTACAGCACAAAGGCTGTTTCACAGAAGACGCATATTTTTGCCGCAGTGACGGCATTCGTTAAAATGGAGTGGATTCGCTTACAAAAAGGAATTTCGTGGTATGAGCAGAAAGCGATGATCGGCAGGTACGCCGTCTTTCGCTACCTGAAGGCAAACGCGTAAGTCCTAGCAGAGCCTGCTGCTTCAGTCTGACTTCCGAAAAGGCCCTCCGGTTTGCCCTCGGCAGACGTGCCGAGAGGAATATGAGAGAGAGTTTCGGCCGCCCCTCCAGCCTGAAGAATGCGGGCTTTTTTATTTCTGCTTCTTTAGAGGCATAGCGTGGAGTAGATAGGTTTTTTAAGCGGTTGTCGTGTGTGTCCCTGAACAGGAGATGCTTAAACGGGCAGGGGAGACTTTGCACAATCGGGTCCCTGTCTTCGTCCAATGGAGACAATCTGCTAACCTGTTGCATAATATAATATTTTCACTTTTTACCTCTTTGTATTTTTCCCGCAAAATTCCGGCGATTTTTTCTCAGAATTCTATTGACCTTTTGACTTTTCGTGTGTCAAACTCATGACGTGGAAAATCTCGGTGAGGGCTTCAACGGCAATAATCACTCTATTATCGGCACTTCTCAGGCAATCAAACGTATCTATGAGCTGAGCGCAAAAGTCTCGCACTGTTCGAGTACTGTTCTGATCATGGGGGAGAGCGGGACCGGCAAGGAGTTGGTCGCCAAGAACATACACTACAACAGCAACCGCGCTGAAAAACCTTTTGTCCCGGTCAACTGCGGCGCCATTCCCTCAGAGCTCCTCGAGTCGGAGTTGTTCGGACACGAGAAGGGAGCCTTTACCGGTGCGGTCGCCTTGCGGATTGGGAGATTCGAGCTTGCCGACAGCGGGACAATCTTTCTCGACGAGATCGGAGAGATGCCTGCCATTCTCCAGGTGAAGCTCCTCCGGGTCATCCAGGAGCGCTCTTTTGAAAGGATCGGCGGGACGAAAACGGTGAACGTGGATGTCAGGATCATCGCCGCAACCAACCGGAACCTTGAAGAAGCGGTAGCGGAGGGGAGGTTCCGGGAGGACCTCTTCTATCGTCTCAATGTCATTCCCATCGAAATCCCGCCCCTCCGTGAGCGCCTCGAAGATATGCCCCGGTTATGCGATTTCTTTGTCGAAAAACATGCGAAGCGATTTGGAAGGAGCAGGATTGTCTTTTCCGAGGACGCCATGAAAATATTCGGCAACTATGCCTGGCCCGGCAATGTCAGAGAGCTCGAAAACACCATAGAGCGCCTGCTGGTCCTTAAAGAAAACGATATCGTCACCCCCTTTGATCTTCCTGAGAGAATGACCGGAAGGCGCATTCCCGAGCTGCCGGAGATCGGAGATGACGATGCCAACCCCTTCATCGGCGGCATCGACATGAATGCCGCTCTTGAAGAGTACGAGAGGAGGCTCATCCTCCATGCCCTCGAGATGCATAACGGGGTGAAGAGCCAGGCTGCGCGCTATCTCAACATCAATAGAACGACCCTCATCGAGAAGATGAAGCGGCTGATCCTGCCCTGATCTTCCAGCAAAAGCGTCATAAAAGCAACATTCCGGAAGTTTTCTTTTTTCATTCCCGTCATATTATTGACTTCAAAGGGGGAGCCTTCCGGTGATCAGGGCTTTTTTTTATTGAATTTGTTGAGGAATCTGCGCAAAGAGCTCTTTTTCTTTTTTTCTCCCGGATGGCACGTTTTTTTCATCATAAAAACGAATTGTTATGTTCCCGGATATTCCAGGGTATGCAAGCAGACTGTCGCACCAGAAGGGCTTTTGCCTGCACACCCTGAAGGAAAAAAGGAGAAAGAGAGATGACAGGAGAAAAAGCAGAAACCAGCGGAAAAAAATATTCTCCCGCATCCCTTTTTCTTCTTTTCTTCCCTTTTCTTTTCCCTGTCCTTTTCTCCCTATCGCCCCTCCATGCCTCCGGAGACAAACTGCACACTGCCGACGAGCTTCTCAAGGTAAAGAAATATTCCGAGGCGGGGGCGCTTTACCGGGAGATATTCCTCTCCTCCCGGAAAGGGCCGGTTGCTGAAAGGGCGCTTTTCGGCATGGGCAAGGCGGACTTTTCCCTGAGGAGATACCATACGGTGCGCTTGAACATGAAACGTCTTTTCTCATTATACCCTCAATCCGCTTATGCGAACGAGGCCATGCTCCTGCTCGGGTATAGCGCGCTCGCCTCACGGACATACGATGATGCCCTGCGTTATTTCGAAAAAACGGGGGGGGAGTTCCGGGAGAAGGCGCTCATCGGTACAGCGGAGCTGAAGCTGAAGATGAATGATATCGCCGGGGCCGAGGCGCTCCTGAAGGAGCTTTCCCCCCGGGCACTGGAAACCGAGCCCCGCGCACTGTTTCTCAAGGCGGACATCTTCAGCCTGAAGGGAATGCATCGGGAGGCGATTGGCACGGTCGACAAGATCTCCGAGGCAGCCCTGAAAGAAGAGGACCTCCGGGTGGGCAAGGCGCAGATTTATTACTATGCCTCCCGTTTCGAGGATGCCGAAAGGCTGTGCAGGGGAATCATCCGGGAGTCTTCGTCGAGTCTCGAAGTGCACAATGCGAAGAAGACGCTTGCAAAGGTACATGAATACAGGGGAAGGTACAATGAAGCTTTGGAGCTGAACCTCGAGGTCTTCTCGCGCGAAATGGACGACGGCCTTGCGATGACCATTGCAAAGCTCTACGACCGGAAGGGCGATGCCGGCAATGCCCTGCGCTACCTCACGTTTGTCAAGGATAAGAAGGCCAGGGGACGGGAGATGGAGAAGCGATTGCAAAAGCTCCTTGACGCGAGGGACCCGAAAGGAGCGGAGTATCTTTCCAGATTTTCTCCTTACCTCGATCTGGGCAGCCCATTCGTTGCAGAGGCTTCACGGTACCTGATAGCCGGCGGCAGGGAAAAGGAGGGGACCCTGCTCCTCAAGCGGGCACAACAGAAGGGAGAGAATGGGGATGCGTCGCTCGCTCTCGCGGAGATCCTCATCAATGAGGGGAAAAATGCCGAGGCGCGCAAGCTCATCCTTCCTGTTCTTTTCGATAAGCGTTATTTCTTCCGCTCCTCTTTCCTGATGGCGGAAATATACAGGCGGGAGGGGGATTACCCCAAAGCGATCCGGCACCTCGCCGATGCGGCCAGGCTCTCGAAGGACCACCGGATCCTCTCGCGTCTTGCTGTCCTGTACGAAGAGGCAGGCGACAGGGAGAATGCGGTAAAGTACTATGCAATGGCCTCTGATACGGGTGACGGTGTGTCTTCCGTGCGGGCGGGCGATCTCTATTATCAGGGTGGAGAGGAGGAGAAAGCCCGTTTCTATTATAAGCGGGCGCTCGAGCAGGGAGTGGAGGATCCGCAGAACCTGCAATGGGTACAGTATCAATACGGGAAGCTGACGGGGGAGCGCGGCTATCTGCAGAAGGCTGCCAACGGGGGCGGCCTTGTCGGAGCGGCGGCAATGATTCTTGCGGGAGAGGAGTGACAGCGTTTGATGGATCTGGTCGATATACGACTGCTCAATAAGGCGATAGAGGGTTTCAATGCGGCATCGGCGACGCTCACCCAGTATTACAAGAGCCTCGAAGAGAAAGTCGAACGGCTGACCGAGGAGGTGGAGCACAAGAAGCAGCTCCTCGACAGCATCCTGGACAGCATCGATGTGGGGGTCATTTTCTTTGACAGGGACGGTGTGATACGACTGGTCAACAGCGCCGTGGAGAATCTGCTCAACGTCAGGGCGGGAGACATTACCGGGGGTACCTCCTTCAAGGCCTCCGTCAACGGGGAGATGATCGTGCCGGAAAAGGGGAAGCCGTTTTATGCGCTCGTCTCCCGCTCGGAGGTGCGGGACAAGGAGGGCAGCAGCATCGGACATGTGGTGCTGTTCAAGGATATCACACGGTTGAAACAGCTTGAAACGGAGAACGAACGGAGCAGGCGCCTGACCGCCATGGGCGGACTGGTTCTGAAGATCGCCCATGAGATACGGAACCCCCTCGGGAGTATCGAGCTGTTTGCGAGCCTGCTTGCCGGAGACCTGAAGGGGACGGAGCACGGCGAGTATGCAAACAGGATTTCCAATTCCGTGCGGTACCTGGTAAACTCTCTCGACAACATGCTCCGGTTCTCGAAGGAAATCAGACCGGCTGCCCAGGTCTGCTGTCTCAACGAAACCATCGGAGAGATCTGCAGGGAGTTCGGGGAGCTTTTCCCGAAAGAGCGGATACGGTTCCACCTTCTGGAGGAGGGGCGGTACCGGCTGCCCATGGACAGGGGGTTGATGCGACAGGCGGTGATCAATATCATTCTGAACGCCGTCCA
>JADLDZ010000208.1 GCA_020846375.1 Nitrospirales bacterium
CAGGGTGGTGCCGGTGATGCCGGTGGACCAGTTCTGGCTCCCGTACACCACCTGCGCGACGCCGCTGTGGACCGGGGCGACCTGGGCCACGGCCGGACACTCCCGCAGGATCGCCTCCGCGTCCGCCACGGAGAGGGTCGCCTGCGTACCCAGTCCCATCCTCACCCCGCCTGCCGTCGTAGCGCCGGGGATGACCATCAGGAGGTTGCTCCCCATGCTCGAGATCTGCTCGGCGATGCGCTGCCGTGCTCCGGAGCCTATCGCCAGCATGGCGATCACCGCCCCGACCCCGATGATGATGCCGAGCATGGTGAGGGCGGAGCGCATCTTGTTCACCCAGAGAGACCTGAACGATATCCGGAGAGCGGAAGGGATATTGATCATGCCGCGGCCCCCGCCACTTCGTCGCTGACAATGCGTCCGTCGAGGAACCGTATCACCCGCCTGCTGAAAGCCGCTATATCGGGCTCATGCGTCACCAGGATGACGGTGATCTTCGCCTCTCTATTCAATTTTACGAACAATTCCATAATTTCTACACTCGTTTTCGTATCCAGGTTCCCTGTCGGCTCGTCCGCAAAGAGGAGAGGCGCTTCATTCACGATCGCCCGCGCAATTGCCACCCGCTGCTGCTGCCCCCCCGAAAGCTGGTTGGTATGATGGTGTCCCCTGCCCGCCAGGCCCACCACCTCTAGGGCGGCCGCCGCCTTTTCTCTCCTTTCCTTTGCAGGGGTCCCGCCGTAGAGCATGGGCAGCTCCACATTCTCCAATGCGGACGTCCTCCGGAGGAGGTTGAACCCCTGGAAGACGAAGCCTATCTTCCTGTTCCGTATCTCTGCAAGCCGGTCCCTCTCCATCCGCGCGACCTCCACCCCGTCAAGGAAATACTGTCCGCTCGTCGGCTTGTCCAGGCAGCCCAGAATGTTCATGAAAGTGGACTTCCCGGACCCTGAGGGGCCCATAATCGCCATGAACTCTCCCCGTTCCGCCGTAAGGGACACATCGCTCAGTGCATGCACCGCCACATCGCCCAGGCGATATACCTTGGTCAATGTCCGCACTTCAATGAGCTCCATGTCAGAACATCCTCGGCCCGGAGGACGAGGAGCGCTTCTTCTCCCGGGAAAGGGACTCCATGATCACATCCTGCCCCTCGTGCAGCTTTCCGGAAACCAGCTCTGTGTACGCCCCATCGCTGATCCCCGTGGCCACTTGCACCCGCTTCGGCTTGTTATTTTCCAGTATCCATACCCCTTTCCCCCTTTCACGCTGACGCTCCGCACCCTTTCTCCCCTCCTCGGGAAGCTGGAAACGCAACGCGGCATTGGGGATCCTGACGACATTCTCCTTGCTCTCCACGATCACGGAAATATTCGCCGTCATTCCCGGCTTCAGCTTGAGGTCGGAGTTGTCCACGTTGATCACTACATCGTAGGTAACCACATTCTGTACCGTAATGGGTGCGTTCCGCACCTGCGCCACCCTGCCTTTGAAGGTGATATCGGGATAGGCATCCACCGTGAACTCCGCCGGCTGGTCCACCCTGACCCGCCCGATGTCCGCCTCCGCAACGTTGCTGTTGATCTGCATTTGGGTGAGGTCCTTTGCGATAGTAAAGAGAGTGGGGGTCTGGAAGCTCGCGGCAACGGTCTGCCCCACATCCACATTCCGCGACACCACCGTCCCCTCCACCGGGGAGACGATTCTCGTATAGCGCAGATTGATTTCGGCCGTCCTCAGGGCGGCCTCTGTCTGGGCAACCTGGGCCTGCGCGGCGCTCACCTGGGAGACAGCCGTCCCGTGGTTCGTTTCCGCGGTGTCCACATCACTCCGCGCGATAAATCCCTTCCTGAACAGCTCCCGGTTCCTCTCCATCGTCCTTTTCGCGTCGGTCTTCGTTATTTCGGCCTTTTCGAGGTTCGCCCGCGCTGCAAAAAGGTTCGCCCGCGCCTGCGCCACTTGCGCCTCGAAGGTGGCGGGATCGATCCGGGCGATCAATTGCCCCTTCTTCACCTGCGTATTGAAGTCCGCATAGATGGCGTTTATCGTACCCGAGACCTGGGTGCCCACCTGCACATTCACCACCGGGTTCACGGTGCCCGTGGCGGTCACGGCAGCCTGGATCGCACCCCTGCCGATCCTCTCGGTCCTGAACTTCGGAACGGTTTCCCCGTTCCGGAGCAGGGCAAAAGCGACCACCCCGATCAGAAGTATTCCCGCGACAGCAACAAGCACCTTCTTCATCACTGTATCCTCTGTCTCCTTTTTCCCCTGTCTTTGCGGCGGCTACCGGTATTCCGCTGCCAGGTCCGCGCCCATCGCGTACAGCAGCCCGGCATACGCCCGTTGGAGCTCGTACCGCGCCCGGTAGCGGTTCGTTTCCGCAACGGCAAGGAGCGTGATCGCATCCAGCACCTCCGTGGCGGTCCCGAGCCCCTCCTCGTAGCGGAGCCTGTTGATGGTAAGGTTTTCCTCCGCCTGTCCGATGGCGTCCCGCGCCACCCTGAGCCTCTCCTCCGCGGTCTTCAACGCGTAATAGCTCCTCTCCACCTCCAGCCGTATATCGTCCGCAAACTTTCTCCGCCGGTCGAGCAACTGCTCCCTCCGGTGGCGTATCTTCGCAATCTCCGCCTTCGTGCTCCCCCCGCTGAAGAGGTTTACCGTGAACCCCAGGACAAGGGCTAGGTTATCCTCGTGGAGCTGGTACCGGTTTTCGGTATAGCTGTAGGAGGCATCGGCGAAGACCTTCGGGTAGTATTCCGTTTTCCGGACAGACTCCTCCAGTTCGTTGATCCGCACGTCCCTGTCGATGATCCTGAGCTCGGGCCG
>JADLDZ010000209.1 GCA_020846375.1 Nitrospirales bacterium
CGCCTCCCAGACGCCTGATCTTCTTGTCTTCCAGCGCACTGAGCAGCTTCGTCTGCAGGTGCATCGGCATCTCCCCGATTTCATCCAGGAAGAGGGTCCCTCCTTCCGCCATTTCGAAGATCCCGCGCCGGGACGCTGTCGCCCCGGTAAACGCGCCCTTCTCGTATCCGAAGAGCTCCGCCTCGATCAGTCCCTCGGGGAGCGCCGCACAATTGATGCTGATAAAGGCCTCCTTGCGCGCATCGCTCTTATAGTGAATGGAGCGGGCGGCGACATTCTTCCCGGTCCCGGTCTCACCGGTGATCAGGACAGGGGCGTCCGTCGAGGCAGCCAGGTCCACGAGCTGCACCATTTCCACGAGTCCGGGGCTGCTGCCTATCAGGACCGTCTCCTCGCATTCCTTGTCCCTCTTGTAGCTTTCGATCTGGACGATCTTTTCGAGGTCGAGGGTATTCAGGGCATTCTTGACGGCGAGAGAGAGTTCCTCAACTTCGAAGGGCTTGGACAGATAGTCATGCGCCCCCGCTTTGATGGCCTTCACCGCCCCTTCGAAGCTGGGGTGGGCCGTAATGAAGATGATCTTCGACTGCTCGTTGCTCTTCAGAATCGCGGGGCAGAGGGCATGACCCTCCGTATCGGGCAGATTCTGATCGAGGAGCACGACATCCACCCTCTTAAGCGCACACAGGGCAAGGCCTTCCCCTCCCGTATGGGCGGCGAGCACCTGCATTCCGCTGCTTCTGAAGTAGTCCTTCAGGGCATCGCACAGCAGCTTGTCATCGTCGATGATGAGGAGAACTCTCCCCATCCCCTCCTTACTCACCTTTTCCCTCCGGGAGGAGAATATTCACGATGGTGCCTGCCCCCTTCCAGCTCATCACCTTGATCGTGCCGTTCATTTTCGACAGCATTTTCCTGACGATGACCAGGCCGAGACCGGTGCCGTGGGCTTTCGTCGTATAAAAGGGATTGAAGATCTCCTTCCGCTGCTCTTCGGCCATTCCGTGCCCCGTATCCGCAATGCGCAGCAGCACCATGCGCGGGACCTTCATCAGGGTGATACAGATCCTCGGGTCCTCCTCCCCTGCGCAGGCATCGGCAGCATTGGTAAGGACGTTCAGCAGCACCTGCTGAAGCGCCCGTGCGTCTGCATGGCAGGACGAGACACCGGGCCCCACGAACGCGGTAAGGGCGATCCCTTTCTTCAGGAAGTCATCCTTCACCAGTGCCATGAATTTTTCAATAAAAACAGCAAGATCAAAGTCCCTGAGATCGAGCGTCTCATGCGTATTGAAATTTTTCAGACTTTTCAGCAGATACTCCACCCGGGAAATTTCGCCCAGGGAGCGGTCGAGATACGCCCTGACAGCCTCTTTGTCGAAAAAGTCGAGGCCACCCCGCAGCACCGTCAGTGCCGTCTTCATCGAGTTGAGGGGGTTACCGAGCTCGTGCCGGATTCCTGAGAAGATATACCCGATGTTGTTCATGGTATTGACCGCTTCAGCAATGGTCTCGAGCCGTATCTTTTCCGTAACATCCCTTTTCACCGTCACATAGCCCAGTACCTGTTCAAGCAGCCCCCGAATCGGGGAGAAGGCGACATCTTCCTCATAGAGGGTGCCGTCCTTCTTCCTGCTCTGCATGCGGCCGTACCACGCTTCACCCCGCAGCAGGGTGTTTCCGATCTCACCGTAAAACCCGTGCTGCTCGTCCTCCTTCAGGAGATGCAGGTTCCGCCCGACGATTTCCCGCAGGGAGTAGCCGGTGACATTCTCGAAGGCGGGGTTCACGTACTGCACCGTCCAGTCGGTGTCGGTGACGGCTATGGCATCCGCGATGGATTCCAGCGCGGCCACCAAGCGCGCCCTCTCTTCCTCCGCGCGTTTGCGGTCGGCAATGTCGCGGACCACGGAGACAATGTAGTATTTATCCTGGCAGGCCACGTATTTCGCATTCACCTCCACAGGGAACAGGGTTCCGTCCCTTCGTCGGTGCATGGACTCGAACGTCATGGCCCCCCTCGTACGGAGTTCCTCGATAAAACGCTCCCACGAGTTGAACGGCGTGTAGGTCCTGCAATGAAACACCTTCATCTGCAGGAGCTCTTCTTTTGTGTACCCCAGGACACGAAAGCCCGTATCATTGCAGTCGAGGATCAACGCCGTTACAGGGTCCACCAGGTAGATGGCGTCGTTCGACCAGTTCACCAGCGCTTTGAAAAGGCGGAGGCTCTCGTCCGCACGCCGATGCCCGAGGATCTCCCTCCTGAGGGTCTCGCCGATGACCCTCAACTCCCTGGTCCTCTCCTGCACAAGATCCACGAGGCGGCCATGGCTCATCCTGCGCTCTTCTTCCGACCGTATGCGCTCGCTGACGTCCAGCACCCTCGACAGCACCGAAACAAGCGCCCCGGAGTGATCGAGGACCGCAGAATTGTACCACTCGCAATAAATTATGGTGCGGTCCCTGCGATGACTACGGTTCAGGAAGACATTACTCGGTCTGCCGCCGCCCAGCAGCTCTTGCGTGATCAGCAGTGTCGCCTCACGGTCCTCCTCATACACCATGCGCAATTCGTCAAAACTCTTACCGAGAACATCCCGGGCGTTCCAACCGAAAATCCTCTCCGCTTCATTGGACCAGCGGATTATCCGGCAGCCGACGTCCCGCTCGATCACGGCGAAAGGGGCCTTTTCCATATGGACCATCAGCCGCTTCGAAGTGGCATACATCCTCTCGGCAGTCTGCCGGAGTCTCCTCTCGGTATCCTCCAGTTCGGCGACACGCCTGCGCAGCCCGTCATTCTCCTCGATCAGATGTGCTTTTGTCTTCCGCGAAACCTTTCTGTTCAAGTTTTCCCCGCAGGGAGGTGCCTCACCAATACAGGTGCTTTCCCCCCTGTCCCGTATGTTTCCAGTATATTCAGCATTATACCAGAATAAGACAGAGGTGAGACAGAGATAAGACAGACCCCGAATTGACTCATAAAGATGTTACCGAGAGGAGGAGTAAAAGAGGAGGAAAAAGGGATCGTTGACTCATAATGCATGTTACCGGGAAAACATGCATATAAAAGAGAGGACACCCAATGGGTC
>JADLDZ010000210.1 GCA_020846375.1 Nitrospirales bacterium
CTCGGGATGAACTGGATCACCACGAAAATGCCTGATTCCCACTGGCTCACCGAGGCGAGGCTGAAGGGGACGAAAGTGGTCGCCGTTTCCGTCGAGTACCCGGCCACCGGCTGCCGTTCCGATGAAATAATCGTCATCAGACCGGGTACCGATCCTGCCTTCCTGCTGGGTGTCGCCCATGTCCTCATCACTGAGAAGCTGTATGACGTGCAGCACATGAAGAAGTATTCGGATATGCCTTTCCTGGTGCGCATGGATACCCTCGAAATGCTGCGGCCTGAAGAGGTGATCCCGAATTACCGGAAGGCGGTGCCCACGAAGGATACGGTAGTCGTCAAGAAAGATGACCCTCTGCTCAACCGCATCAAAGAGCATGAAAAACAGATAATTACAGAGGACATGGCTGCCGAGTGGGGAGATTATGTGGTAATGGATGCGGGCTCCAAAAAGCTGGCTCCGGTAAGCAGAAACGATTTCGGCAAGAAGTTTACTGTTGACCCGGCGATCGAGGGCGAGTTTACGGTCACGACGGTGAAAGGGCAGACGCTGAAAGTAAGGCCGGTTTTCGATCTCATGAAGCAGTACATAAACGAGAACTTTTCGCCTGAGCAGGCCTCGAAGATCTGCTGGGCGCCTGAGCAAGCGATCATCTCCCTGGCCAGGGACATCGCGGCGCGGCCGGAAGGGACGCTGTTTGCCTGCGGCATGGGCTCGAACCAGTATTTCAACGCCGACCTGAAGGACCGCGCGGTGCTCTTCGTAGCGGCCCTTACCCGCAACCTCGGGTACCCTGGCGGGAACGTGGGGAGCTATGCGGGCAATTACAAGACGTCCCTGATGAACGGTGTCGGCGTATACATCGCGGAGGACCCGTTCCACATCGAGCAGGACCCGAAAGAGCAGGTGCACCACAAGAAGTACTATTCGGTGTACGAATCCGCCCATTTCTATAACTACGGAGACCGCCCCCTCAGGGTCGGCGGACATCTGTTCAGCGGGAAGACGCACATCAACACCCCGACAAAGGCTCTGATGTTTGCGAACTCCAACTCCCTCCTCGGCAACGCCAAGTGGCACTACGACGTCGTCAACAACACCCTGCCGAAAGTGGAGATGATCACTGTTGCCGATTACTGGTGGAACGCCTCCTGCGAATACGCCGATATCGTCTGGGGCTGCGACTACGCCGCGGAGTTCAAACAGCCCGACTTCAGCGGTTCCTGCACCAACTCTTTCCTGCAGGTGCATCCCCGCACCCCGCTCCCGCGGATCTTCGACACCAAGCCTGATATCGAGATTCTGGCCGGGATCGGCCATGCCCTCGGCAAGCTGACCGGTGACAAGCGCTTCGACGACTACTGGAAGTTCGTCCATGAGGATAAAGTCAGCGTGTATGCGCAAAGGATTCTCGATGCCTCACAGGCAGGGACCGGATATGACTTCGGAGAGCTTGAGGCGAATGCGAAGCAAGGCGTTCCCGCGCTCATGAACAACAGGACGTACCCCCGTTTGGGGAGCTGGGAACAGGTGCACGAGGATAAGTTATGGTATACGAAGTCCGGAAGGATGGAATTCTACCGGCATGAGAGGGAGTTCATCGAGCATGGAGAGAATATCCCTATCTACCGCGAGCCCATCGATTCCACCTTCCATGAGCCGAACGTCATCGTGGGCCACCACCCTGCGATACGTCCGAAGCGCCCCGAGGACTGGGGGTTCTCCTCGAAGGATCTTTCGTGCGAAACCCGCCAGGTCAGGAATGTCCAGTATGGGCCGGATGACGTGCTGAAGACAAAGCACCCACTCATGTCAAAGGGGTTCAAATTCATCTTCCATACGCCCAAGTACCGGCATGGCACCCACACTACGCCGGCGGATACCGATCAGGTCGCCATCTGGTTCGGTCCCTTCGGGGATGTCTTCCGCCATGACAAGCGGACCCCGTTTGTCACCGAAGCATACGTGGATATCAACCCTCTCGATGCCAAGGAACTGGGCATCGACGATGGGGACTACGTCTACATTGACGCGGACCCCTCCGACCGTCCGTACCGTGGAGCGAAGCCGGGCGGCGACGAATACCGGACCGCGCGGCTCATGGTCCGTGCCCGCTACTACTATGGCACGCCCCGCGGAGTCACCCGCATGTGGTATAACTGCTTCGGCGCCACCCTCGGCAGCGTGAAGGGCCACGAGACCCGTCCCGACGGACTTGCCAAGAACCCGGAGACGAATTATCAGTCGATGTTTCGGTACGGCAGCCACCAGAGCGGCACCCGCGCATGGCTGAGGCCCACTCTCCTTACGGACTCCCTCGTTCGGAAGGATGGATTCGGGCAGAAGATAGGGAAGGGTTTTGCCGTCGATATCCATTGTGCGAACGGTGCTCCCCGTGAAGGATTCGCGAAGATCACCAAGGCGGAAAACGGGGGGATTGATGGGAAAGGACCGTGGGAGCCGACAGCGAAGCATCTCAGGCCCACCTACGAGGACGACAGAATGAGGGCGTTTATCGAGGGCAGATACATTAAGGTGAAGAAGATATAAAGGAGAGAGAATCCGATGCAAATGAGAAAGGTATACAATTGGCAACTAGGCAGAAAAGCTGCCTACGTGTATCCCCTGGGCAGGCCGAAGAAGCAATGGGCGATCATATTCGATTTGAATAAATGTATCTCGTGCCAGACCTGCTCCCTCGCCTGCAAGACGACCTGGACTTCAGGGAGGGGACAGGAGTACATGTTCTGGAACAACGTGGCGACGAAGCCGTACGGAGGGTATCCCCAGGGGTGGGATATGGGGATGTTGTCGAAGCTCGGGCTCCAGGAGTGGGACGGGAACAAGTACATCGGAAAGACGCTGTTCGAGGCTGCGGCCAAGAACGAAAAAATACTCCAGCACGTTGCGGATGACAAGGACTGGTCGCATCCCAACCTGGGCGAGGACGAGGTCGCGGCGGCCATAGAAAGAGGCGACTGGATCAGGATTCCCCACAGGGCATGGATGTTCTATCTCCCGCGGACCTGCGGGCACTGCACCTATCCTGCATGCCTCGGGGCCTGCCCCAGGAAGGCTATCTACAAGAGGGAGGAGGACGGGATCGTCCTCATCGACCAGTCGCGATGCAGGGGATACCGTGAGTGCGTCCGTTCCTGTCCGTACAAGAAATCGATGTTCAATGTCGAGACGAGGATCAGTGAGAAATGCATCGGGTGCTATCCCAAGATCGAACAGGGAGAGATGACCCAGTGCACGACCAACTGCATCGGCAAGATCAGGCTGAACGGTTTTGTCAGCACCCCGGACAACGCAAGAAAAGACAACCCGATCGATTACCTTATCCATGAGAGGAAGCTCGCTCTGTCTCTGTATCCCCAGTTCGGCCTCGAGACGAACATCTACTACATACCGCCGGTGCATGCACCGGTGGCGTACCTTGAGCAGATGTTCGGTCCGGGAGCCGGAGCTGCAGTACAGACGTACAGGAGCATTCGAGATGACCAGACCCTGAAGGGCCTGATGGTCCTGTTCGGGAGCATGGAGAAGGTACTGCACGGCTTCAAGGTGGACAACAGCTTCGCTTACGGATATGACGAAAAAGGAAACGAAGTGGTGAAGGTCCCCGTAACCGAGCCGATGTATATCAGGGACTTTTATGACAAGAAACTCAACGTTTACCGGCATAACACGCCATAACTACGAGAGAGGGTACCATGGTTCTGAAAAAAATAATCTGTGTATGGATGTTCCTGTTTCTGGCTACCGGAGTCGCGTCCGCCGAGGGGAAAAAGAAGATTTTCGCGGAGTTCGTCTCCTACCACAAGAGTGTCGATGCCGCGAAGGTCGGACTGAATGATGATATCTGGAAGAGTATCCCCTCTTCCCGCCTGCCCCTCCAGCGCCAGTTTCTCGTATTTCCGAAGCCTATGGATGTGGGAGTGAAGGAAATGTCGGTACAGTCCTTCAACGACGGTAAATATATCACCTTCCGGCTCTCGTGGAAGGACTCCACGCAGAACACGGGACCGAAGCTTATGGATTTTTCCGACGGCGCCGCCCTGCAGTTTCCGGTGAACAAGAAACCGCTTCCGGAATACTTCATGGGTGAAGAGAAGAGGCCGGTGCATATTCTGCATTGGAAGGCCTGGAGAAGCAGGGACAAACAGGAGGGGTTCCAGACTGTAAAATCAGCCTATCCGAACATGACCGTCGATATGTACAATTTCGACTATAAGGTCAAGGGGGTCGGCACCGAAAAGACACAGGCGGAGAAAGATATCTTTACCCCTGGAAAAGCTGCGGGCAACCCCCTTTCTTTTGACCACAAAGAGATCATCGAAGAGTTGAACTCCGAAGGTGCGGGCACCCTGAAATCCAAGAATATTGAAAATACTTCCGGCGACGCCGAATGGAAAGACGGTCAATGGACGGTGATCTTCAGGAGACCGCTGACGGTGAGCGATCCTTTGAGCGCCAGGTTCGTTGCCGGAGAAAAAATGCCGGTTGCCTTCTCTGTCTGGGAAGGCGAGCGAAGGGAGTCGGCGGGAAGAAAAGCGGTAAGCCCTGCATGGGCTGAGGTGAAGGTAGAATAACCATGGAGGATATGTTGCATCTATATAAGATAGTGTCTCTCGGGTTTGCGTACCCTGAGGCGGGAAACTTTGCTGCGCTCAGAGAGATTCTCGCCGGGAGCGACAGCTCTCTGGAAGGCGCTCTGTCCGATCATGTCAGGGGCGTAAAGAAAAGCCTGACGGAGAACGGAGTCTCCCTGGAGGATCTGCAGTCCGAATATCTGTCGATCTTCGATGTCGGCGGGAAAATATCTCCCTATGAAAGCGAATACCTCAGGGAAAAGATCTCCCGGAAGCCTTTCGAGATCGCCGATATAGCGGGGTTCTACAGTGCCTTCGGCTTCTCGATGAATGAGGAGATAGGCAGCAGGGAGCCGGTGGACCATATTGCCGTCGAAACGGAATTCATGGCTATCCTTGCGTGGAAAGAGGAGTATGCACGGAAGAACGGCCAGGCGGAAAACGAAGAGATCGTCAATGAAGCGAGGGGAAAGTTCCTCTCCGAGCACCTGGCGCGCTGGGGCTTCTTCTTCTGCAGGCAGGTGAAGGAGCTCGAAGGAGCGCCGTTCTACAAGGAGCTCGCGCAGCTTCTCGAAGCGGTTCTGCAGCGGGAATGCAAGAGGTATGCTTTGGACCCGTCATCCTTCGCAAAGGATATGCTAAGGGACTCCTACGGGGGAGTTCGGGCCGAGGAGCTTACCTGCGGCGTCAGGTTCTCAGAATGTATGGAAGGAAAAGAAGGAATATAATGAGAGAGGGAGAGATATGGGCAACAGGTTCTATTTAACGTTGTTATTCCTTTCAGGTGTTGTGCTTTTGCTTTTCATGGCCTTTTCCGTTTACCGGGAGGTAACGCCGGAATGGAAGGCGTACCAGGGCGAGTACAAAACGATGGCGGTTAATAAAGCGAAAGACGGCGCCATGAGGAAGCAGGCGGAGGCAATGAAGGTTGACCTCCAGCAGATTTATGTCGGCAGCCTGAAGCGTGTGGACCGGTGTACGAGCTGTCACGCCGGTGTTGAAAATCCGGGTATGGAGGGCGCGAGGCTCCCCTTCACCGCGCATAGCGGGGACTACCTGAAGAACCATTCCCTTAACAAATACGGCTGCACCGTATGCCATTACGGGCAGGGCAGGGCGCTCACCAAGAAGGAGGCGCACGGCTTGGGACACGCTACACACTGGGACTTCCCGATCATACCGCTCGAATATATTCAGAGCTCCTGCGCCTCCTGTCACAGTATCGAGAGCCTGAAGACCAAGGGCGGTGAGAATGTCGCGAAGGGTGAGGCCCTTTTCAGGGAGAGAGGATGCAAGGGATGCCATAAGCTTGAGGGGGTCGGGGGAGTGCTCGGCAAGGCCCTCGATGGAGTCGGCTCCCAGCCCATCGCCTACTTCCCCATGCGCTTTGTACAGGGGGAAAGGACCGTCTACGCCTGGATGAAGGAGCATTTCGACGACCCCAGGACTATTGTCCCTGCGAGCGAAATGAAGGCGGAAGTAACGGATGCGGA
>JADLDZ010000211.1 GCA_020846375.1 Nitrospirales bacterium
CACGCAGTCACCTCCGACATATCTCCAATAGATACATTGCTTTAAACGGCATACTGAAATATAATACTGCTTTCATGAATAGTATACCGATGCAAACACGCATAATGCATCCGGAGAAAAAACAGTCCCCGGCGGCGGGAGGGGATTACTGCGGGAAGGAATTCCGGGCGTGAAAGGCCTGAAGCGTCTTCTTTCCCGGTACCCGCACGTCAGGCATATGCTGAAAAACGCAAAGGCAACGGCCATCGGCACATTCCTGGGGATGGTCCGGAGCGGCAGCCTGGAGTCCGCCCTCACCGTCTTCGTCTACCACGATGTATCACCCTCACCCGGCGAGTTCAGCAGGAGGTACCAACTGAATGTCCCGCCCGAGGTCTTCGACTTCCAGATCGGCTTTATCAAGGCACACTTCACCCTCATCGGCCCGGATGATCTGCTGGCGGCGCGCATACCGCCGAAAGCGGCTCTCCTTACCTTCGACGACGGGCTGAAGGGGGTATTCACCCATGCCGTTCCCCTCATCGAGAAGCACAATGTCCCTGTCGTCATCTTCCTGAACATGGCCCCGGTAAAAGGAGAGGTCTTCTGGTCGGGGCTGACAACCTACCTCTGCGAGAAGCAGGAGGGCTTCATCGACTACCTTCGTGAAAGAGCCGGGGAGGCATATACCGGCAGGGCGCCTTTCCTGGCCTGCTCGCGGGACATTGTCGCCTCGTACCTGAAGAAGACCGGGCATTCTTTCGACAGGGAGGTGGCCGCCTTTACCGGAGGCTTCGCCACGGAGGACGACCTGCGGGCGGTATCGGGCAATAGGAACGTATTCTTCGGAAACCACCTTTACAACCATGACAATGCACTGCTCCTGTCGGACGAGGAGCTTATCGGGTCTTTCCAGGAAAACGAGGCTGCTTTGAAGCGCTATCCTAATTACACACCGCTCTTCGCCTTCCCCTTCGGACAGCCGGGCAGCTGCTTCTCCCCGCATCAGGCGGACTTGCTGCTGGCAAATGGCGCAGGAAAAGTATTCTCCTCGTACCCCGTACCGAACAGGGAGGTGTCGTCGCCCTGTCTGCACCGGATAGGGCTTACCGCTTTCAACGATTCTCCGTCAAAGGTCTGGTACCAGCTCTTTTATGAGGAGATGCGCTCGTGATACGAAAGCAACTCAAGAACATTCTCAAGGGGATGGCTCCCGCGTCCCTCTATAGGAAAATAGCAGGACTCAAGGGGCTGCTGCAGTGGCCCCCTGTCGGGACGGTGCGGTTTGGTGACTTACGGAGCGTGAAACCGCTCGGCAGAAATTTCGGCTTCTATCGCGGCAAGCCGATCGACCGGTACTATATTGAAAAATTCCTGGCAAGCCACCGCAGCGACATCCGGGGGCGCGTCCTCGAAATATACGATAACGAGTACACCGTGCGCTTCGGGGAGGACCGTGTCACCCGAAGCGATATCCTTCACAAGACCAATGGGAATCCGAAAGCCACCATTGTAGCCGATTTGACGGAGACAGACCCTATCCCTCCGGGAGTATTCGACTGCATCATCCTTACCAATACTCTGCAGTACATATACCCTATGGAGAAGACGGTGCGAACACTTTACCGTATTTTAAAACCGCAAGGGACGCTGCTCGCCACTCTTCCCGGCATCTCGAAAATATCCCATGTGGACCAGCCGCAATGGGGGGAGTATTGGCGGTTCACGGAAGATTCCGCACGGCTCCTGTTCTCCCCGGTTTCCTCCCCCTCGGACGTGCAGCAGGTGCAAACATTCGGAAACGTCCTCTCTTCCATCGCTTTTCTGCATGGGCTGGCCGCCGAGGACCTCACCCCGGAGGAGCTCGACTACCGCGACGAAGACTATCCGATACTCATAGGGGTCCGGGCAATCAAGCCATGAAAAACGAACCTCTCGCTGCAAGCATCGCCCGATACACATCGAGCTCCATCTACCAGCGGGTCTGCGGCATCATCAATACCTTTATCAAACCCCGGCTCCTTTCACCCGAGCTCTACGGAATCTGGAATATCCTCGCCCTCGTCGCCACCCTGGCCACCTATCTCCATCTCGGCTCCCGGAACGCCCTGTTCTATCGTATCCCCTACGCCAAGGGAAGGGGGAATCACGAAAAAATCGCCGCGATCGAAGCGAGCGCCTTTTACGGCTCCCTGTCGGTGACCCTTATCGCCGTCGCCGGCGTTCTGCTCTACGCGCTCTTCCGGGAGCAGACCGACGCGGTGAGGGTCGGGGTGTTCGTCATAGCCGGGCTCATCCTGCTGAACTGGTATTTCGATTTCTACTTCGTCTATCTCACCGCCCATCAGGACTTCATGCTCCCCATCAGGATGAACTATCTGAAGGCGACCCTCGCCGTAGTCCTCAATGCCGTTCTCATCTACTTTTTCGGCATCTACGGCTTGTACCTTGCCGCGCTCCTGACAGTCCTCTTCGGCGTTGCAGTCTTCAGGAAAGTCCGTCCCCTGGAATTCAGAAGCGAATTTCATGCAGGAACCTTCAGGGAACTGGTGGCCGGCGGAATGCCCGTCATGCTGTACAACATCACCAATGAACTGGTGAGCACGTCGGACAAGATCATTGTCGCCTATTTCCTGGGCAGCGAACAACTGGGTTTCTATTCCATAACCGGCCTCGTCTTCAACTTCCTCATGCAGATCCCCGGAGACGCCCGTGATGTAATCGAGCCCGATCTGATGAAGGGTGCCGGTCACCGGGCGCCGGAGGCGAACCTCTCGGAATACTTTTTCAAGCCGCTTGCCTA
>JADLDZ010000212.1 GCA_020846375.1 Nitrospirales bacterium
CAACGCCCTCGTGCGCCTTACCGTCGAGGGATTGGAGAAACAGGGGTTCATCGGCAGGGAGGAGGTTATCGACAGCTGTGTGGTGCGCGCCCCCGGAGCCTATCCCCTCTTCGAGGTGGGATACGCAGACCTCTGCGGAGAGATTTACGCATACCTGGAAAGGTTTGACAACCTGCACCTAGCGGGGAGGGTCGGGATGTTCCGCTACTATAATATGGACCACGCCATCGAGTCGGGACTGCGTACGGCAGAGGGCGTAGCAGAGAGGCTCGCCGGAGAATCGGGAGGAGCCGGGGAGGAAGGAGCTAGTGGGGAGAGACAGGAACAGGAGGAGGCAGCAGGAAGCAGGCTCTTCTCCGGGTCAGGCTCGCAATGAAATGCGCGCTGATCATACCGGCATGGGCTCCGGAGGATATCTTCTCCTCAAAGACGGCAGGCTCCCAGATCAATTACTGGCAGCCGCTGGGAACGCTTTATGTCGCCGCCGTTCTCCGGAAGGCGGGGCACGAGGTGCTCTTCCTGAACGGTGCGTTCATGGCCCGCGAGGGCATCCTTGCCGAAGCGCAGAGATTTAAGCCGGACATCATCGGTCTTTACTCCACCGCTTTCGGCTGGAGCAGGGCAAAGGAGGCGGCTGCCGACCTGAAGCGGCTCTTCGGGGGCAAGGTATTTCTCTGCGTGGGCGGCCCCTACCCTATGGCCGCGCAGGAGCGCTGTCTCGAAGATGCCGGTGAATGCATCGACGCGGCGGTCACCGGAGAGGGGGAGCATACCACCCTGGAAATGGTGGAGAGGCTCGGGGAGGGCAAATCCCTCGCCGGGGTCGCCGGCCTTGTCTATCGCGAGGGAGACAGGATCATCAGGAACCCGCCGAGGCCCCTGATCACCGACCTCGATTCCCTCCCTTTCCCCGCACGGGAACTCCTGGGGGATGCGGGGAAATACATCCCTCCCCCCGCCACCTATCGGAGGAGGCCGGTGGCGGTGCTGCTCACCTCGCGGGGATGCAACCGGCAGTGCATCTACTGCTTCCAGATGGACAAGACGCGTGCAAGCGGCATCCGCTCCCGCAGCGTGGAGAGCGTCCTCGATGAGATAGAACATTGCCTCCGGCAAGGCTACAGGGAAATAAAATTCATCGACGATACCCTTGCCGCCGATTATGACAGGGCCATGCGCCTGGCAAAGGGAATAAAAGCCCGCGGGCTCGACTTCACCTGGTTCGCTTCCGCCTGCGTGAACCAGGTGGACAAGCCGCTCCTCCGGGCATTCAGGGAGGCGGGGTGCTGGGCCATCCTCTTCGGCGCGGAGAGCGGCGTCCAGAAGAACCTCAACACCATACGCAAGGGGACCACCCTGGAGCAGATACGCGCGGCGGTTCAGGCGGCGAAAGAAGCAGGGCTCAGGGTGAGCACTCCCTTCCTGTTCGGCATCCCGGGGGAGACCTTCGAGGAGGGGCTCCAGACAATCCGGTTCGCCGTCGACCTGAACCCCGACATGGCCAATTTTCATGCCATTACTCCGTTCCCGGGCACTTATCTGTACGATAACCGGGAAAAATACGGGACTCTGTCCGAAGAGCTCTCCGACTTCACGTACCAGGGAGCGGCCTTCGTCCCCTACACCATGACGCGGAACGAAATACGGGAACTCCGGCAGATCGCCTTCCGGAGCTTTTACGGGAGGCCCTCCTTCCTCATAAGGAAAATCCTCGGGCTGCGCACACCCGCCGATTTCAAGACCGCCCTGAAGAGCATCAGAAGCCTCTTCTGGCTCTTCGCAAAGAGGGATCTTTTCCGGAAGTAGTCCCTCTTCAAAAGACGATCAGGCTGAAGGACCGGTTCTGAATAGTATCTTTCGTTCAGACACCGGGAATGCGCTGCAATGAATTCATGTCACCCATGCCGGATAATCAGTCGGTACAAGGGGACGCAAGGTGAGCGCCGGCTTCCCGCATCCGTTGTCGGACTACTTGAGCTGTCCCCGTATCTCTCCATCAGGGTATTTCTCGGTATGGACATTGACGTAGGCGTTTCCATTTTCGATTTCCGTAATCAGATCATGGAGGGTTTTCCCTTTCAAAGACCCCATGAGATCTTTTGCGGAAAGAGCGCCCTTGGCGATGGTGCCGCTCGTTTTCCCCTTCTTCTTTTCAACGGTAAGGGGGGCGACCGGCGGACCGTTCTCTCCCTTCTTTCCCATATGGATGTGGGCGGCAGTGACATTCTCTATATTGGATGCGGTGACGGTATAGTCAAGCTTTTTCCCGTCCTTGTCCATATGGAGGGTCGCCTCTCCCTTTGCGTCCGTTTTGACGGGGGGGACCACCTCATCGCCGGTAAGCTTCGCACTATGCATACCGGCGCCTTTCTCCTTGCCTCCCCTCGCCGTGCCTTCGTCCTGTTCGGCGGCACTCCCCAGCGACACGAGACCGATGATCAGCAGAAATACAAGCATCGACACCTTCTTCATACCACACCTCCCTCTTGGTTTTCCACAGAATGCACGCGGCAAACAGCCGTACCGAAACGGCTATCGCTTCCCTTTTGTTAATTACATAGCACATATTCACAGAGCTTGCAAGAAACCCCGGGCAAAGTTGCTTTTCTTCCTCTGAAATCCTTAATATCTTTCAGTAGGTTTTTCAAAGCCCTCACCCTTTCCCTCTTCCCTCGAAGGAGAGGCCAGCCGAAGGCAGGGAGAGGGGGGCTTGAAATGAGTTCCAAGATAATTGCTTACCAGGAGGTTTTCATGAAAAGACGCATTGTTCTGGCGGTCTCTGTAGCTCTCTGCCTCTCCTTTCTTGCAGGTTGCAATACCCTCCAGGGCATGGGAAAGGATATCGAGAAAGGCGGCGAGGCCATCCAGAAGGCGGCGGAGTGACGGACGCGCATGCCGGGGGGTTCCGCCTGAGAGAGGGGCTCCTCTACCTGAATCACGCAGGCGTTTCCCCCTGGCCGGAGCGCACCGCCCGTGCGGTGCAGCGTTTTGCCGAAGAAAACATGCTGCAGGGGTCGGGAGGCTACCTGC
>JADLDZ010000213.1 GCA_020846375.1 Nitrospirales bacterium
AAGGTCATATTTGATGGGAAGGTTCATGCCGACAAGGGCCTGAAGTGCAATGACTGCCACACCAAGATCTTTCAGATGAAGAAGGGTTCCGCCAAGATAACGATGGCGGAGATGAAGGAAGGCAAGAATTGCGGTGCCTGCCATAACGGCACGAAGGCCTTCAATACCACGGACAAGGAAAACTGTACGAAATGCCACAAGAAATAAAGTGGTAGGCAAGCAGCAAAAAAGGGCGGCCATCCGGCCGCCCTTTTTTGCTGCTTGCCCCTGCTACTTCACATGCGTGAGCCAAGCGCCGTATTTCCTGTTCCTGCCCTTTACCGCGTTGAAGAAAAGCGCCTGCAGTTTGCGGGTGATTCCGCCCGCCCTGCCCTCTCCGATGGTCCTGCCGTCAAGCTCCCTGATGGGAGTGACCTCCGCAGCGGTACCGGTAAAGAATGCCTCGTCGCAGACATAGACTTCATCACGGGTGAACCGTTCCTCCTTGACCTCTATCCCCGCATCCTTCGCGAGGCGTATGATGCTGCCGCGGGTGATGCCCTCCAGGATCGAGGTGAGGGGGGTGGTCTTCAGGACTCCGTCCCGCACGATGAAGATATTCTCTCCGCTCCCCTCCGCCACATAGCCTTCGGTGTCGAGGAGCAGGGCTTCGTCATACCCGCAGGAGACGGCCTCCTTTTTCGCGATCTGGGAGTTGACATAGTGGCCGCAGATCTTGCCCCGGGACATCTGGGAGTTGACATGATTCCTGACGAAGGACGACACTTTTACCCGTATGCCCTTCTCGATCCCGTCCTCGCCAAGGTACGCACCCCACGGCCACGCGGCAACGGCGACCTGAATGGGGTTCCCTCTGGGGTAGAGGCCCATTGCTCCATAGCCGATATACACGAGGGGACGCAGGTAGCACTCCTCCAGCTTGTTCGCCCGCACCGTTTCGATGATCGCCTGCCTGATCTCCTCCTCGGAATAGGGTATCTCCATGAGGAAGATGTGCGCGGAATGAAAGAGCCTTCTTACATGCTCGTCGAGCCTGAAGATGGCGGGCCCTTTCGGGGTCTTGTAGCAGCGGATGCCCTCGAAGGCGCCCAGTCCGTAATGGAGGGTGTGGGTCATGATATGGACGGTGGCATTCTCCCAGGCGACCAGCTTCCCGTTCATCCATATTTTATCCGTCTTATTGATCATACTTTTTATTAAAACAGGAGCATATGTCTCCTGTCAAATAAAGGAAAAAGGGGCGGCGCCGCTGCCGGCGCCGTCCTGAAGGGAATGCTTCTTATGTGCTTTTCCTCATGCGCGAGGCCCCGAACAAGCCGAGCATCCCCGCCCCGAGAAGCATGAGCGTGGAGGGCTCCGGGATGACGGCGGAGGGACCGGAGGCGGTGAAGGAGGTGGACGCATCCACCTTCACCAGTGCCCCCCCTGCTGACGCAGTGCCGTCCCACAGGGAGGCAGGCGTAAAGAAGGGCGGCTCGTTCATGGTTCCCGTCATGGTGAAACCTGTAATGTCTGCGTTGACGATGTCGAGATAGCCGCCGTTGACAGTGTCGAGAGTGAAGTGTGCGGTGAAGGAGCCGTTGGATGTCTGCGCCCCTTGCGCCGCGGTAGCGGTGTCGAGGACGGCATCCAAGCCCTGCAGATGCCCGGTGAGCACCTTTACTCCGTCACCGTAGCCGGAGCCGCTTTTCGGGTCCGCGTCGGGAGAGGAATCGAAGAACATCTCTACCAGTGCCTCAGTGTCCTGCACGCTCCCCAGCACGGTGGTCTGGTGAGTCACTCCCCCCGTGTCTGTGAGGGAGATCTGGTTGGTGATGGATTCGGGCAATCGTGTCTGGATGGTGAGCTCATACGAATTGTTCAGCGCAGACGGGGTAACCGCTGCTCCCGTGAACTGCATGGTGCCGACGCGTCCCTGGTAGATGAAATCCATCGTATTCTGCGCCCCGGATGTGAGGAGCCCCGTGTCCGTCATATGGGTCAGAAGATCGGTATGCACACTGTAGACGCCGTTGCCCGTCGGATCGATGCCGAGCACGGGCGCGGCATGTGCATACGGTGCCGTTGCAACAGCCAGCAAAGCCAAAAGGACGACCGCATAGACGACAGATGCCTTTTTTCTCATTTCTTTCACCTCCTTTCGTGATTGAATGAACTCCCCTTGAAAAGGGTGGCTGCACTTTTCCCCGGCAATGAGCTCCGATACGAACAGGGAAGGGGGAGGAGGAATCGGGGGCAGTCTCCGGCTCTTTTTCACCGCCGACAGCAATCGGAAAGCAATCGTCGGCAATTTAAAAGCAATCCGCATGCCAGTTCCGGAGGAGGTTGATATGGAAGGGAATTGCATGTACCCGTCCCGCGCGGCAGGGCATTTCTGTAAAGAATTCCGATGAAAAGCCGCCGGATTTCCTTACACATGTCGGAAATATTTACAGAGGAGCGTCGGGCGGCGTTACTTCCGGTGCAGCGTCTTTCTGAAAAGCCCCTTGAGAGAATAGAGGAAGGAGACGACTGGCTTGTGGTCAAGCAGAGCCACGACGGGTTTCGAGAGGAGGAGACGGGTGAACCACCGGGGAAAGGAGCGGGTAAGGATATGCAGAAAGAGAAAATTCACATAGCTCTTTCCGCTGAACTGCCAGGTCTTGGTACTGTCGGCAATACGTCCGTCCTGCAGCGCCTTGCGGTGCAGTTCAGTGCCCGGGAAGAAGGTGAGGGAGAAGACGTTGAGCCGATAGGGGCGGGGGAACCGGGTGATCAGGCGCAGGGTATCGAGGACATCCTCCCTCTCCTCATACGGGTTGTCAATGATGAAATCGTAGTAGGGCATCAGCAGGTCCTTGAATTCATTGACGATGGCAACCGCCTCCAGGACCCTCTCCGGCGAGGGCCCCCGCCGGTACAGCTTCAGCGTCTTCCTGCTCCCCGTCTGGACGCCCACCTGGAGCTCCCGCAGGCCGGCGCCTGTCAGGAGTGCGAGCTTCTCCCTGCTGATCTCGTGAGGATGGGCGAGGCAGCGGAGGGGCTTTCCGACCTTCTCGCGGTACAGGACGGCGAACTCCCGGAGCTGCTCCTCGCCGAGGGAAAAGAAGTTGTCATCCGAGAGACAGACTTCCTCGAAGAAGGGGAACTTCTCCAGCATCGAGCGGACCTCTTCGATTACCTTTTCGTTGCTCCTTTTTCGTACATAGTGCTGCTCTTTATACAAGTCCTTGAAATGGTAGCAATAGGAGCAGCAATAGGAGCATCCCCGTGAAGCCATGGTCTGGTAGTAGAGGGCCTTGTCCCGGCAGTTTCTCCGGATATGCTCCTCCATGAGAGGTGTCGTCAGCTCGACCAGCGTGTGGTTGTCCCATACGTAATGGCCCTCCATCGAGAAGTCGGGGAAGGGGAGGGAGTCGAGGTCCTGGACGATGGTCGCGATGCCGCCTTTCATGACGGCTCCTTTACGGACCGGCCAGATACCGGCGAGGGAAGAGGAATCTTCACCTTTTCCGACGGCATCCAGGAGCGCGGGAAGGGAGAACTCTCCCTCTCCGATACAGACAAGGTCAGCGCATCCTGCCGCATCATCCGGCTGGGCAGTAATATGTTTGCCCCCCCAGATGAGCGGAGTACTCATCCTGCGCTTCACCTCCCTGCTCAGCGCTGCGACAAAGGGCAGATGGCAGGAAAAGAAGGAGAACCCGATGAGAGAGGACCCGGCAGCCACCTGCTGAATCTCCCCGGCGAGCTTCTCCAGTGACTCACGGTCCGCGCCCCCTTCTTCGAGAATGGAAGGGGCAAAGATGATCCGGGTGGGATACCCCTGCTCCCGCAAGACGGCGGAGAGGAGGCGCACACTGTAAGCGGTAATGTCCTCATACGGAGAGATAAAAGTAATTTCGGGCTTGTTCAGGGGCATCGCCTGTCCTCCTCTGCGCTACGAAAAAGCCGGCGACGGTATCCGTCCCGCATAGAGCGCTGTTCCGGTTCGTTGCAAAATGAACCTCACTCGTTTTCGATGTAACGGATAATTCCGGATAGCGAGAGAATTATTTTATGGATGGAGGGATCGATTTGCAAGAGGAAAATTAAATGCTGTCGAGGCAAGTGGGCACTCTTCCGCTTTTGGCGGAAAGGGGAATGGTCCTTATCGCGATGAAGGGATCTCTTCCTTCCCGGAGGGGGCTGATTCCGTGAGGGAGAACCACTCCCGCCTGTCGGACCGCCACCGTACAACGGACAACCCCGCTCCGGAGCACATCCGCTCTACTTTCTCCCTGCTGAATTTCCGGCAGATTTCCGTGAGGATGGTCTCGCCCTCTTCCATCTCCACCACCAGCTCCAGGTCCTCTATCTCCGCCGCGAGCCTCCGGGCGGCCCGTAAATGCATTTCTACCCGCTCCT
>JADLDZ010000214.1 GCA_020846375.1 Nitrospirales bacterium
CTGCCGACGTATGGTTCGTACCCGTTTGAAATCGATCTGGACCCGGTTCTGGATGCGGCAGGCAGGGTTGTCCCCCTGGGGGCGCTTCTCCACCCGGCTTGCCGGATGGTGTGCGCCGCCGCACACGGCACGGTATCCTCTCGCCCTTATGAGCCCGAAAGGGTATGTCGATCCGCACGCCATCATTTACCACAATGACGTGCACCTGGGCGCGCATATCTTCATCGGGGACCGTGTCGTCATCAACCAGACCCGGGGCGGGGGGCCGGTGCGCCTGGGGGACCGGGTTCATCTCCTCCGCGATACCACCATCGCCACCGGGGCGGGGGGCTCCGTCGCCATCGGGGCCGATACCTACATACAGCCCCGCTGCCAGATCATGGGGTACAAGGGGCCTGTCCAAATAGGACGCGGCGTGCAGATCGGGCCGAACTGCGCTTTCTACTCCTACGACCACGGCTTTGCCCCTGACGAGCTAATCAGCAGGCAGGAGCTGACGACGAAGGGAGGGATCAGGGTAGGGGATGACGCCTGGCTCGGGTTCGGCGTCATCGTTCTCGACGGCGTGGAGATCGGTGCGGGTGCCGTTATCGGTGCGGGCGCCGTCGTGACGCGGAGCGTGCCTGCCGGAGCCGTTGCCGTCGGTGTGCCGGCGCGCGTGGTAAGGATGAGGAGCTAAATAACAGTGCGAGCGAGGTGAACGATGACCAGGAAGACCCATCTGTGGCCGGAGGCGCCGGTGCGAAGCGGCGATACGGTAACCGCCGGTGTCCTCGTTGAAGGCCCGCAGCATGACCGCTCCCGCGTCTGGTACCGGATACCCGGCCGGTTCGGCGATCTCATCACGGAGAGAGGAGACCCCTATGTTCTGCTAATGCTCTTTACCGCCATGCGTATTCCCACCGATCTGCATGTGCACGGGGAGGTATCACCCTCCCTCCTGCGCAACCTGGACGAGTTTCAGTCCGCCTGGGTATGCTGGCGTCCGGAACGGTATACAAAGGTGGAGATTACGGCCGATACGGAGAGGGAGCACCCCGGCGCCGGGGCGACGGACAGCGCCGTGACCCTCTTCTCCGGGGGCGTTGATTCGTCCTTTACCGCCTACCGCTACCGCAAAGGCCTCTGCGGCAGGCAGAACCTGGACCTCAGGGCGGGGCTGATGATCCACGGCTTCGATATTCCCCTGGAGAGGAAAGAGGTGTTCAGCCGCGCAGCCCGTCGGGCGGAGAGCATGATGAAGAGTCTGGGGATGGAGTTCATCCCCATGGTCACCAACCTCAGGGACCTGGGGGAGCCGTGGTGGGACATGCATGGCGCAGCGCCCGCCTCATGTCTGTCCCTCCTGCAGGGCGGCTTTTCCGCGGGGCTCATCCCGAGCACCGAGCCGTATAACGGCCTGGTGCTGCCCTGGGGCTCCAACCCGGTGACGGATTGGATGCTTTCGGGGGCCTCGTTCCGGATCATTCACGACGGGGCCGCTTTCTCCAGGGTCGAGAAGGTCAGGATGATTTCCGGATGGGAGGAGGCGCTGCGGCATCTCCGCGTCTGCATGATAGGCAAGGAGAGCGAGGAGGACAGGAACTGCAACGTGTGCGAGAAGTGCATCCGGACGATCCTGAATTTCCGGGTGCTCGGCCTGGCCCTCCCCGGCTGCTTCGAGCACGATATCAGCGACCGCCAGATTGCGGGGCTCCGGGGGCTCGATGACCTGAAGATCGCCGAGCTCCAGCGTGTCCTCACCTACGCGAGGCAGAGGTCCCTTTCCGCCTCGTGGATGCGGGCGCTGCAGGTCTGCCTGGCGCAGAACCGGCTTGAGCTGAAACTGAAAAAGACCGCACGGAAGCTCAGGAATACGCTCCCCTTCCTCACCGCGTAACGGCCGGGAGGGCATTGGAAACGGAGAAGCACAGGACCTCCCCGGAGAGGGGGAGGACGTTTACGGAGAGACCCCATGGAATCGATAACGATTGATGATTTCCGCCCCCAGATGGTCTGCCAGGTCATGGATGGGGAATTCGGCTCCCTCGGCTACCTGGTGATCGACCGCACCGTGGGAACGAACCCCTGCGGAGGGGGGATACGGCTGGCTCCGGGGCTGTCGGTGGCGGAGATCGCCCAGCTTGCGCGGGTAATGACCCTGAAGTTCGGTTTTCTCAATTTTCCCCACGGGGGGGCAAAGGCGGGCATCACCGTTGCGGATCCCCTGGTGAAGCAGCACCGGAAGGGTATCATGGCGGCTTTCGGCCGGAGCCTGGGCATCCTGGTAAAGAAGAATGTCTATTTCTTCGGCGAGGATATGGGGACGACGCTGGACGATATCAACGCAATGCAGGAGGCCCTCGGCAACCCCCTCCATGCCGCCGGCGGTGAAAGCATCGGGTATACGGCCCTCACCGTTTTTGAGACCATACGGCAGGGAGTAGTGTTCCGGGGAGCGGGATTCCCCTCTTCGACCGCGGCGATAGAGGGGTTCGGGAAGGTGGGAGCCGAGCTTGCCCTGATGCTGGCGCATGCCGGGGCGAAGCTCATCGCCGTATCCACGGCGGACGGAGCCCTGTACAACCCCGGGGGACTGGACGTGAAGCTCCTGTGCGTCCTGCGGAGGGCGTACGGCAGCGAACTGGTGCTCCACTACCCCGATGCGCAAAGGATCGGGCAGCGGGAGCTGCTGAGCCTTCCCGTGGAAATTCTCGTTCCGTGCGCAAGGACATGGTCGGTCGATGCGGAAAACGCGGGGAGCGTCGCAGCGCGGATGATCGTGCCTGCTGCGAACGCACCCTTTACCCCGGAGGCGGAAAAGATACTCCTCCGCAGGGGGGTGCTCTGCCTGCCCGACTTCGTCGCGAACTGCGGCGCCGTCCTCAGCTCCCGCATGTCTTCCCTGGGGTTCGGCCCTGCCGAGATACGCCGGACCGTGGAAGGGGTCTTCGCCGAAAAGGTCGCATGCCTGCTGCGGACGGCCGAAAAAGGGGGGATCCCTCCCCTGGAGCTCGCACGGGATGTGGCATGGAAGAACTTCGAGAGGATGAACGGGGCGTACTCGGCTCCTCCGGGCGGAGCGAAAGCGGAAAGCGCACTCCGGAGGATGCGGCGGAAAGGCCGAAGCCTCGTCAGGGACAGGCTGGTGTACGACCTCTACTACCGCGGACTGAGGGGGATCGACCGCAGGAGGCAGGATGCATTCGCCCGGTTCTCCCGCACGCTGATCGGCGGGCTTCCGGGGGAAAGGGAGGCTGCATAGTGGGGCGGCGGGAAATGAGGCCGGCGCCTTCGGGCAGGGGTGCGGTATGCCGGGGATAGCCGCCCTGTACGACCCGGCATGCAGCCGTGGGGAAAGCGAGCCCGTCGTGGTGCACATGTGCGCTCTCCTGAAGAGGAGCGACCGTGAGGGGCCGGTGGAGTGGTTCAGCGGACCCGGCTTCAGCATGGGGCGCTGCCGTCCGGCGCTGATCAACCGCCGGCCCCAGCCGGCGTGGAATGAGGAGAAGACCGTCTGCGTCCTCTTCCACGGCGAGCTTTTCGGGACCGGGGAGGTGAAGAGGATGCTGGAGGGGGCGGGGCACCGCTTTTCGGAAGACAGCCATGCGGAGCTGACCGCGCACCTGTATGAGGAAAGAGGGGACGACTTCATCCAGGCGCTCAACGGGAGCTTCTCCCTCATGCTCTGGGATGCCCGGGGCAGGCGGCTGATCATCGCCAACGACCGGTACGGCCTGCGCCCCCTCTACTGTGCGCGGCGGAACGGGAAATACCTGTGGGCCTCCTCCCCGAAAGCCCTTCTGGCCGACGACAGCCTCCGCCGCACCGTGAATCCCGCGGCCCTTGCCGACTTCCTGTGTCTGGGCGTCCCCCAGTCCAACGACACGATTTTCGAGGGGATCGACGAGATGGAGCCCGCCAGCATGGTGGTCTGCCAGGGGCACCGTGTCTCCTGGCGCAGCTACTGGGATCTCTCCTTCAATGAGGAGGAGACGGGCATTTCTCCCGACGCCTACCTGCAGGAGCTGCTTTTCCTGCTCCGGCAGTCGGCCGACAGGAGGCAGGGAGGCGATTTGCAGATGGGGTTTCTCCTGAGCGGGGGGATGGACTCCCGGATCGTCCTGAGCATGCTCCGGAAGGATGCGCTCAAGGCCTTTACCTTCGGGGTGCCGCTCTGCCCCGACGTGCAGTATGCGCGCATGGTGGCGCAGACGGCCAATGTGTC
>JADLDZ010000215.1 GCA_020846375.1 Nitrospirales bacterium
CGGGCTCCTGCACTGTGCCCTGGCCAGAGCAAAAGGAGCGGAGGTGCTCATGAGCGGAAGGAACCAGGAAAAGCTGCGCTTCTCACGGCGGTTCGGTGCGGAGGGGACCGCCTCCCCCGCTGAAATGAAGGAAGCGACCCATGCCTTTACCGGCGGCATGGGGTTCGATTATGTCTTTGAATGTACGGGGCAGGTGGAGGTGTGGGAGCGCGCAGCGGACTATGCCCGGAGGGGCGGGACAGTGGTCCTGTTCGGCGGCTGCAAGGGGGGCGCGAAGGTGACCTACGATACCTGCAGGCTCCATTATGACGAAATCACGCTGAAGGGGGCCTTCCATTTCACCCCGCAGGATGTCCGGGAGGCCTATTCACTCCTGAAAGGATCTATCGATGTCTCCCCGCTGATCAGCGGTGCCTATCCCCTGTCCGATCTGCCGGCAGCCTTTGAAAGGCTGTCGAGAGGAGAAGGGATAAAGTACGCCATCCTCCCCTGAAATCAGCCCTGTCCGATCCTGGGAGTCCCTTACCCTCCACAGCGGTTTCCGATGCTTCCGTGCACTATCTCCGATACCCTCCCGGCAACCTGCCGGAAGTCGATCTTTCCGCTGCCCATTTCAGGGAGTTCCTCCATCATCACGAACTGACGCGGCAGGGCGAGAGCGGGGAGATGCTCCGCCATCTGCTTCAGCACCTTCCTTTCGTCAATCCGCTCCGTTACCGCGGCGACGACTTTTGCGCCCTTCACGGGATCGGGGACATCCACCACACAACACGAAACTCCTTCGGGAAGGAGCCTCTCCAGGACGTCTTCCACCCGTACCAGGGAGACCATCTCTCCCCCGATCTTCACGAATCTCTTCAGTCGTCCCGCATGCCAGAGGTAGCCATCCCCGTCCAGATATCCCATGTCGCCGGTATCGTACCATCCATGGCGGATGCGCATGGATGTTTCCTCGAAATCGTCGAAGTAGCCCTTCATGACGAGGTCTCCCCTCACCAGTATCCTCCCCACCTCCCCCGGACCGCACTCCTCCCCGGTCTCATACTTCTCGATGCGCACCTGCACACCGGGAAGTACTCTTCCTATGCTTCCGGGCTTGTTATGACCGGGAGTGTTCACTGAGATGACCGGAGATGTTTCCGTGGTACCGTAGCCCTCGTAAAGGGGCATCCCGTGCTTCGCCATGAACTCCTGCCGCAGTGTATCGGGGCATTTGTCGGCACCGCACACGGCAAGACGAACGCTGTCGAAGTCGCCCGGCTCCGACTTGCGGAGGTATCCCCAGAGAAAGCTGGGGGTGCCCACCATCAGGGTGGGCTGGTGCTCCCGGACAATGGTGCATATCATCCGGTAATCGAGCGGATTGGCATAGCAGACAACGGTCATCCCGTGATAAAGGGGAGCCCAGAGATTGACCGTAAGGCCGAAGACATGGAAAAAGGGGAGATTCGCAAGCATCCTGTCCGCCCCCGATATCCCCATCACTTCAGTGAAGCTCCTGATGTTCGAGGAGATGTTGCGATGGCTCAGCTGCACTGCTTTGGGGTCTCTTTCGCTGCCGCTGGTAAAGAGAATGACAAGGTCGTCGTCAGGATTCCCCCGGTGGATGCGCCGGAGGAGCAGCGGCAGGGGCAGCTTCGCCGCCAGGGCGGCCTTCGCCTTATCCGCTACGGAAATGCCCTGCATGATGTCCTCGATGAACACCATTCCCTCTACCGGCCGGCAATTTATTTTCTCCAGCAGGGCGCGGGAAGTAATGATGGTGGTAAAGCCGCATTTTTTCTGTGCGTAGCGGGCATTGGCACCGGCCCCCGTGGAGTAGTTGATCATCACCGGAGTCCTTCCGGCCAGAAGGGAACCGATCAGGGAAAGAGCGCATCCGGCAGAGGTCGGCAGCATGATCCCGATGAAGCCCGCTTCATATTTCCTGATCTTCTCCGCGAGGATAAGGGAGCCGACGAGGGCCCTGGAATAGGAGATCCGCCTGCCCGTGGTGAGGTCGATAAAGGCGGGTTTCTTCCCCTCTTTCTTTGCGACTCTTATGAAATGATGGTGCAGGAGCATTTCAAAGAGAAATCCTACCAGAAGTATCCCCGGAAAATCCACTCATGAGGCATCCTCCGGCGTGGACAATCGCATGAAAAGAGCGCTTCAAGGGGAAACAATGCGAGCAAAGCGAAGCAATCTCAAAAAGATACACACTGACTGGGCATTTTGATGCGCTTGCCCTGCCCCCTGCTGCCTCCCTCTCTTCTTTGTGCCCTCACTTTTAATTGCACCCCCGCCGCTCCCGGCACTTTATTTTTTTGATTTTTACTGTGATATAATGTCTGGGCGTCGTCGTTGCGACAAGGGAGGTCAGGGTGCCGAAGGTTTCTGTGGAGAGTCTCAAACCGGGCATGAAGCTGGCAAAACCGGTGGTGAACGAGAGCGGCATGATACTGCTCGGAGAGGGCACGGAGCTCACGGAGGTCCACATCGAGCGGCTCCGGAATATGACGATAGGCAGCGTTGCGGTGGCCGGGAGTGCCCAACCGCAGAAATCGAAGGCGGAGCTGTTGTCCGCATTGGATGCCCGCTTCAGGAAAACGGAGGACGAGCCGTATATGTCGCTCATCAAACGGGTGTTTGCGGAGCGGATCGAGGAGCTGAACCGGTAATGGACATACAGGTACTGCGCGCCCAGATCGAGAAGATAGACACCCTCCCCACCATCCCCACCGTCCTGAAAAAACTTCTTGCCGTCATCGAAAACCCCAGAGTCTCGATGAACGAGATCGGCGGCTTTATCTCCAATGATCCCGTCCTCACGTCGCGGGTCCTTAAAGTGGTCAATTCGCCGATATACGGGTTCCCTGGAAGGATCTCCGCGGTGAGCCAGGCACTTATCCTCCTTGGCCTGAACGTGGTCAGGGGGATGCTTCTCGGCGTCTCTGTTTTCGAAGCGATGCAAAAAACCATGCAGGGGCTGTGGGAGCACTCCCTCGGATGTGCCGTAATCGCCCGGATCATCGCGCTCAGGAAAGGGGTGAGCGAACCCGAGGAGGTCTCCATCGCCGCCCTGCTCCATGATATAGGGAAAGTGGTCCTCGGATTGAAGTTTCCGGAAGAGTACAGGAAAATCATGGCGAACGCGGAGGCGAAGGACCTCTTCATCTTTGATGCGGAAAAGAGCTATTTCGGCATCACTCATGCTGATGCCGGGGCCTGGGTCGCCCAGAAATGGAATTTCCCCCGGGCTCTCATCGAGGTCATCGAATA
>JADLDZ010000216.1 GCA_020846375.1 Nitrospirales bacterium
CTGGGAGAAACGGCGGAACTCGCCCGGCCGTCGGCCTCCGCCGTACACTGCTACCGGACCGACCTGTCCGGCGGGGAGGAGGTTCGGGAACTCGGGCGGAGCATCGCACGGGACCCGGGGAGCGTCCATGTCCTCGTCCACTGCGCCGGCGTCTTTTCCATGGGGCTCCTCGAGCATTCTCCCGTGGAAGAGCTCGACCGCCACTATCGGGTCAACGTCCGCGCCCCCTACCTGCTGACCCAGGTATTGCTCCCCCTGATCAAAGCTGACCACGGACAGATCGTCTTCATCAATTCCAGCGTTGCCCTGGGCGCCAGGGCGGCCGTGAGTCAGTACGCAGCGTCCAAGCATGCGCTCAAGGCCATTGCCGACAGTCTGAGGGCGGAGGTGAACGCCTCCGGGGTCCGGGTGCTCAGCGTCTACCCGGGACGGACCGCCACTCCCATGCAGGCCGCAATCCATGCGGAGGAGGGCCGCCCTTACCTGCCGGAACGGCTCATGCAGCCCGGGGATGTCGCCGCGGTGGTCGTCAATGCCCTCCGCCTCGAAAGGAGCGCGGAGCTCACCGATATCTCGATGCGGCCGTTGTCCAAGCCGGAATAGGTGCGCGCGGAAAGAAGGGGCTTCCCCCGTAGCGATCCGAACCGAAAAAAAAGGAGGAAAGAGGTGCCTTTTACACAGAAGGAAAGACAGGAGGCGAAGATGTCACTTTCGCCCGGAACGTCGGTAATCCGGATCCGGCCCTCGCAGGGATGGGTCCCCCTCAATCTCCGCGATCTGCTGGAGTACCGCGAGCTGCTCTACTTCCTGGTGTGGCGCGATATCAAGGTGCGCTATAAGCAGACGGTGCTGGGAGCCGCATGGGCGGTGGTGCAGCCCTTCTTCACCATGGTGGTCTTCAGCGTCATCTTCGGCGCCGTGGTGAAGATCCCCTCCGACGGCATTCCCTACCCCATCTTCAGCTATGCCGCCCTGGTGCCCTGGACCTTCTTCGCCGGGGGGCTGGGGAGGGCGGCGCACAGCCTGGTGGGGAACTCCAACCTTATCAGGAAAGTCTACTTCCCGCGCCTTGCGATCCCGATAGCGGCGGTCCTGTCGGGGGTGGTGGACTTCGTCCTTGCGTTTGTCATGCTGATCTGCCTGATGCTGTTCTACGGCATCGTCCCGACGGCCAACGTGGTATGGCTGCCCTTCCTGCTGGTGCTGGCCTTTGTCAGCGCCCTCGGGCTCTCCCTCTGGCTCTCCGCCATGAACGTGCAGTTCCGGGATGTGGGGCATGCCACCGGGTTCCTGATACAGTTGTGGTTCTATGCGACTCCGGTCACCTATCCGGCCAGTCTCCTCCCCGAACCCTGGAGGACCGTGTACGGGATAAACCCCATGGCGGGAGTGGTGGAGGGCTTCCGGTGGGCCTTGCTGGGCGCCGACACCTCGCCCGGTCCCATGATCATCGGCTCCTCGCTGGCGGCCCTCCTCCTGCTGGTCAGCGGCCTGTATTATTTCCGCAGGTTCGAGAAGATGTTTGCGGACGTGGTGTAGCCATGGAGAGCGCGATCGCCATCCGGGTGGAGGGACTCGGAAAGGAATACCACATAGGGAAGCAGCAGGACAGCTATCGGACCCTGCGGGAGACGCTGATCGATTCGTTCAAGTCCCCCTTCCTCAAGGCGGCCCACCTGCTGCGCGGCAGGGCGGCGGCAGTGGACGGCCTGAACGAAAAGTTCTGGGCGCTCCAGGACGTCTCCTTCGAGATCCAAAGGGGCGAAGTGGTGGGGATCATCGGGCGCAACGGGGCGGGGAAGAGCACACTCCTCAAGGTGCTCTCCCGCATCGTGGAGCCTACGAAGGGAAGCGCCGAGATCCACGGCAGGGTGGGCTCCCTGCTCGAGGTGGGCACCGGCTTCCACCCGCAGCTGACCGGGCGGGAGAACATCTACCTGAACGGGGCCATCCTCGGCATGAGGCGGAGCGAAATAGAACGGAAATTCGACGAGATCGTCTCTTTCGCCGAAGTGGAAAAGTTCATCGATACCCCGGTGAAGCACTATTCCAGCGGCATGTATCTGCGGCTCGCCTTTGCCGTGGCCGCACATCTCGAGCCGGAGATCCTCATCGTGGACGAGGTCCTGGCGGTGGGGGACACGAACTTCCAGAAGAAATGCATCAACAAGATGCATGACGTGGGGCAGCACGGGCGGACCGTCTTTCTCGTCTCCCACAATATGCGGGCGATTACCCGCCTCTGCAGGAGGGCCATCCTCCTCGACGCGGGCGTGGTCGTCCAGGACGGGCCCGCGGACAGGGTGGTCAACGCCTACCTGAACCCTTCAGATAACACCATTGCCGAGAGGGTCTGGCCCGATCCGGCGCAGGCACCTTCGGGGGACGCGGTCCGTTTGCGCGCGGTGCGGGTCAGGGGGGATGACGGGATGGTCAGGGAGGTCCTCGATATACGGAAGCCCATCATCATCGAGATGGAGTACGAGGTGCTCGGACAGGGATACGTCCTTGCCCCCCATTTCAATGTCGACAATGAGGAGGGGGTGTCCCTTTTCACCACGATAGATAGTGACCCCGCATGGCGGGGCAGGCCGCGTCCCGCAGGCATCTACACCAGCAGCGCCCGGATACCGGGGAACCTCCTCGCGGAAGGAATGATCTTTGTGGAAGCGGCCCTGCTCACCATGAACCCCCGGAGCAACCAGTTTACGGCATCCGATGCGGTCTCCTTCAGAGTGGCGGACAGCTGCGAGGGGGATTCCGCGCGCGGGGACTGGACAGGGTCCATGCAGGGGGTCGTCCGGCCCCTGCTGCAGTGGAGCACCACGATGCATCCCGTGAGAGAAGAAAACGATGAGGAGGAGACCGGATAATGCGCATCAGCGTCATCAGGAACAGGGAGCAGTTTGAGAGGATACGGGAGGCCTGGAGCGCCGCCCATGCCGCCGACCCGGAAGCGACGGTGTTCGTTTCCTGGGAGTGGATGCGCGGGTGGCTGGAGAGTACGCCGTTTGAGGGGTTCGTACTGGCGGCCCGCGAAGAGGAACGGTCGCCCTATACCGCTTTCCTGCCCCTCGGGGGCGAGATCGTCAGGAAGGGGGGGGAAGAGATCAGGAAGCTGGTGCTCGGGGGGATGCCCTGGTCGGACAATACCGGTTTTGTCTGTACCCCGGGCAGTGAGCACCGCGCCCTTCCCGCCTTTGCCGATTTTGTGCAGAATCACCTGAAGTGGGACTTCTTCGATATGCGGAATGTGTCCGACCGCCGCCTGGACCTCTTCCTGTCCCGCTTCTCCCCGGAGGGCTTTTCCGTGAGAGAGCTTGCGGGGACCGCCTGCCCTCATATTCTTCTGCCTGACTCCTGGGAGAGATATCTTAGGGAGTTCCTGGGCCCGTGTACGAGGAAGCACCTTAAATATTATATGAAAAAAGCGGAGCGTCTCAGCGGGTTCCGGGCGGTGCATACGGGGGAGGACAACCTCGAACACCAGATCGATACTCTCCTGGCTCTCTGGCAGGTGCGGTGGGGGGATGCATCGGGAGCCGTTCTGAATACGTACCGTGCGCTCTTCCGCAGTTGCGCAGCAGCCGGGTCTCTCTGCCTGACCACCCTCTGGGGAGGGGGCGCCCCTTTCGCGGC
>JADLDZ010000217.1 GCA_020846375.1 Nitrospirales bacterium
TCCATGCCCAGCCCCGTGCTGATACGGGCGGCATTGGTTCCAACGACACCCGCTCCCAGGATGACCGCCTTTGCGGGCTTCACTCCCACTGTCCCCGTGGGGAGCACCCCCTCTCCCCCATGTATTTTCTGGAGGTAGACCGCTCCCATCAGAGGGGCCATTCTGCCCGCGATCTCGCTCATGGGGAGGAGAAGCGGGAGCCCGCCGTTCTTCTCCAGCGTCTCATACGCAAACCCGGTGACTTTACCGCGCAGCAGAACATCGGTGAGCTCGCGGTTGGGTGCGAGATGGAGATAGGTAAAGAGGACCTGCCCCCCGCGGAGGAGACCGTATTCGGCGGCGACCGGCTCCTTGACCTTTACGATAAGGCCGGCCTTCAGAAACAGGGGATCCCTGTCCACCACTTCCGCCCCGGCTGCTCGATATTCCTCATCGCTGAACCCGCTCCCCTCTCCCGCACCTGCTTCGACGAGGAGCATGTGTCCATCCCTCTTCAGCTCTGTGATCCCGGAGGGTGTTATGCCGACCCTGTATTCCTCTTTCTTGATCTCTTTCGGGATGCCGATGACCATGGAGAGCTCCTTTCCGTGACAACTATCGTGATCGCCGAGCTGGTATTTTCATTCACATCTTAGCATAAATTGTGAAACGAGACCTACCGGCTCAGCCCCTGAGACCCGGAGGAATTCGCTCGCAGAGAAAGAGGGTGCCCCCTCACTCCACACCCAAGTACACCTATGCAGACAGTTTCCTGTGTCGTTGCTTCCGTATTGTCAGATAACGAATAACACGCTCTCGCTCCCTCTCTTCCCCCCGCTGCCTTCTCCCGGAGTCCGAAGGGCGATTGAGGAGGGCTGCGGTAAGTGCTATAATAATTCTGCATTTCCGCAGCATTCCACGTATCCCTGAGAGGAGAGTCCGATGAAGGTTGCCACCGCACAGGAGATGCGGGAGATCGACAGGATTACCATCGAAGAGTACGGCATCCCCGGTCCTGTTCTTATGGAGAGGGCCGGGCTCGCTGTCGCGCGGAAAGTTCGGGAGCTCTTTCCCGGGAGGAAGGCGGTGGTCCTCTGCGGGGGCGGCAACAACGGCGGAGACGGGCTGGCGGCTGCCCGGGAGCTCTTCAATAGCGGCGGTGCGGTGCAGGTCTTTCTCCTGGCGAAAAAAGAATCCCTGAGCCCAGACTGCGCAGCACAATACCGGATTGCAAAAAAAATGGGCGTGCCCGCGGCTTTCTGCAGGACGGTGGAGGCGGAGGAGCTTCGGGACGCGGTAGTGATCGACGCCCTCTTTGGGACCGGGCTCGGCAGACCGGTGCAGGGGGAGCTTGCCAGGCTGCTCGCCCTGGTAAACGATACGGGCGTCCCCGTAGTGGCGGTGGACATCCCCTCGGGCATTTCCTCCGATACCGGCGAGGTGATGGGTGAGGCGATCGCAGCCGATTCCACGGTCACCTTCGGCCTTCCGAAGAGGGGGCATCTCCTGTATCCCGGCGTCGGATATACGGGTACGTTGTTTATAGAAGATCTCGGCTTCCCCTCTTCCCTTCTTGCCGCGGACACGATTTCCGTGGAAAGCGTCGACAGGGAAACGGCCGCGGGCATGATCGAACCGCGGCGGCGGAATTCCTACAAAGGGGATTACGGACATGTCCTCGTTATTGCGGGCTCACGGGGGAAAACGGGTGCGGCCCTGATGACGGCGCGGGCCTGCCTTCGGAGCGGAGCAGGGCTGGTCACCCTGGGAATACCCGGGACCCTGCTGGATATTTTCCAGGGAAGGGTGACCGAGGAGATGTGCCTTCCCCTGCCGGATGACGGCAACGGCATGCTGTCGGCAGGGGCGGTGGAGGAGATACTCGGGTTTTCCTTGCAAAGAACCGATGTGATTGCCATCGGTCCGGGGATCGGGGTTTCCGAAGAGATGCCGTTACTTATCGCAGAGTTGGTGAAGAGGTCCCCGGCGCCGCTGGTGATCGACGCGGACGGCCTCACTGCACTGGGCAAAGCCGCAGGGAGCGAAAAGGGGATCAGGGACATCCTGGGAAGCGCGAAATCCCCCGTTGTCCTCACCCCGCATCCCGGAGAAATGGCCCGGCTCCTTCCCGGAACGGGATACGGAAGCAGGGAGGTGGAGCAGGACAGGATCGGCACCGCGGTATCCTTTGCGAGGGAGACGGGCGCGTATCTCGTCCTGAAAGGGGTTCCGACGGTAACCGCCGCTCCGGAGGGCACTGCGTTTCTGAACACCTCGGGCAATCCGGGGATGGCCACGGGAGGCTCCGGAGATGTGCTGACAGGGGTGATCGCCTCCCTCATGGGGCAGGAAATGAGCCCGCTGCAGGCAGCGGTGCTCGGAGTCTATCTGCATGGACTTGCGGGGGATTGCGCGGCCGCGAGGAAGGGGGAACATTCCCTCATCGCCTCGGATATCATCCGTTCGCTGCCCCGTGCCTTTGGTGCATGCCTTCCGGAAAGAGGACACAGGGGTGGAGGAAGAGCTGATGGTTGACACCACGGGCCTGGTGGTTCCTCCCCTCCTTGCGGGACTGCCCGTGCGCGGCTTCTTCACGACAAAGGCGCTGAACGGCGATCTGCAGGCCGTTGCCCGATTGTTTTCCCTGCCTGCATCGCACATGTACCTTCCCGTCCAGAAGCATACGGACCGGGTTATCGTGGCGGACCACGACCTCGAGCCGCGGGTTGCGGATGCGGTGGTGACGAACAGGACCGGGATCCTCATCGGCATCCAGGTGGCGGACTGTGTCCCACTTCTCCTGTATGACAGGAAGAGACATGCGGTGGGCGCCGTCCATGCGGGCTGGAGGGGCACCGGTGCGGGGATCCTGAAGAATACCGTACACGTCATGGTGGAGAGGTTTCGTTCCGACCCCGCCGATATCCTGGTGGCGGTGGGGCCGAGCATCAAGGGGTGCTGCTACGAAGTGGGGCATGAGGTGGTCGAGGCGGTCAGCAGGGCTTCGGGCGAGGGGGAGTATTATTGGAAGA
>JADLDZ010000218.1 GCA_020846375.1 Nitrospirales bacterium
AAAACGAGCAAGAAAAGGGATGGCTCCGGCCATCCCTTTTTTAGTTGGAGAGCGGGGTTTCGGGTGCTTACCGGCTCCCCATCATATTTATCTTGTGGGCCAGGCATCCGGCGCCGAAGCCGTTATCAATGTTCACCACGGCCATGCCGGGCACACAGGAATTCAGCATGGAGAAAAGGGCGGTTAGGCCTCCCAGGCTCGTTCCGTATCCCACGGACGTGGGGACCGCCACCACCGGCCTGTCGGTGAGGCCGCCCACCACCGAAGGGAGCGCTCCCTCCATCCCCGCTGCCACGACGATCACCCTGGCATTCTGCAGCATTTCCCGGCGGCTGAAGAGGCGGTGGATGCCGGCAACCCCCACGTCGTAGAGCCGGTCTGTCGCGCTCCCCAGGAAGGATGCCGTCACTTCGGCCTCTTCGGCCACAGGGATGTCGGAGGTGCCTGCGGAAATGATGAGAACGGAGCCCTTTCTCCTCTTGTTTCCCCCGCAGGCGATCATCCCGGAGGAGGGGTAATATTTCGCCTCCTTCAGATCCAGTTCCCTGTGGATCTCTTCCGTTGCCCTCGTGATGAGGAAGCGTCCGCTCTTTTCATGCATGGAACGGGCGATGGCGATGACCTCCTCTTCCCTCTTGCTGCGGGCGTAGATGACTTCGGGTATGGTGCCCCTGAAACCCCTGTGGTGGTCGATCTTGGCGAACTCGAGATCTTCGAAGGGAAGGCTCTTGAGAATCTGCAGCGCCTTCTCTGTGGAAATCCTGCCCTCTTTGAAATCGGTGAGGAGGGCCTCCACTGTCTTAGTATCCATTGAACTCTGATTTTGGAGAGCGGTTCATGAGCGCTCTCACCGCCTCGATGGGGGGTTTATCCTGATAGAGGGTAAGATAGACCTGCTCGATAATGGGCATGTCGATTCCCTGTCTCCGGGAAAGTTCGAAAGCGGACTGGGTAGTGGTGATTCCCTCGGCCACGGACGGTGTCCGGCTTACGATCTCCGAAAGCCGCATCCCCTGCCCCAGCTTATACCCGACGGTATAGTTTCTCGAAAGCGGTCCGGTACACGTCAGCACAAGGTCACCGAGGCCGCTTAATCCGGAAAAGGTGACGACTTTTGCGTTCAGGCTGAGGCCCAGACGGGTGATTTCAGAGATGCCGCGTGTGATAAGAGCCGCCCGTGCATCATGGCCGAGACCCAGGCCGTCCCCGATACCCGAGGCAATGGCGATGACATTTTTCAGTGCGCCGCCGATTTCCACCCCGATACTGTCGTCATGTGTGTAGACCCTGAAGTAATCCGTATTGAAGAGTTCCTGCAGGAGCAATGCGATTTTCTGGTCTTCCACCGCAAGGGTGACCGCGGTGGGCAGCTTTGCAATCACCTCCCGCGCAAAGCTCGGCCCCGAAAGGGCGGAGACGGGTCTGCCGAGTATCTCCTTCAGGACCATCGAAGGGGTCTGCAGCGTTCCGATCTCGATGCCTTTCGATGCGCTTATGACGATGGTATCGTTTTTGATATGCGGAGCGATTTCGGCGAAGACCGCGCGGATGTGCTGTGTCGGGACCGCGTTGATGATATAGCGGGCATGGGCCACGGCTTCGCGAAGGTCGCCGGTGGCGTGGAGATCCTTGCAGAGGGGTTCCCCCGACAGATAGACGGGATTCTCCTTGTTTGTTTCGATCTGCTCTGCGAGGCTCTCCTCAAAGGCCCAGAGCACGACGCCGTAACCTTTTTCGGCAAGCAGCGATGCCAGAGTGGTTCCCCAACTGCCCGCACCTATTACTGCTATATATCCCGAAGGGTATTTCATAAGCTTACACTATACCATACCAAAAACCTCTTTGCGTAGTAAATTTGCCTTTATTTCCCAGGCGGAGGCGCTTATCTATCCTTTCCCTTTCCGTATCGCGGTCAGGGCATCGAGGAGTGCATCAATGTCGGCGGGAGTATGTCCGGCAGTGACAGTGAGCCGGATTCTCGGCTTCGCGACCGTGGGGGGGCGTATGGCCGGTGCATGGATGCGGTGCTTCCTGAGCTGTTCCGCAAACGCCACCGCTTCTTCCGGTGTCTTCATCGCGAGGGGGAGTATGGGGGTCCCGCTCTGCAGGGTATCGAATCCCGCTGCCCGTAAGCCCCTCTGCAGCCTCGCCCTGTTTTCCCAAAGCGCAGCGACCCGGAACGGCTCCTCCTGCACGGCCCGCAGGGCTGCGCGGGATGCGGCGACGATTGCAGCGGGCAGTGCCGTCGAGAAGATGAATCCCCGGGCGGTATTGACGAGCCACTGCACGGTATCCTTGTCCGTTGCGATGAAGGCGCCGAAGGAGCCCAGGGCCTTGGAAAAGGTCCCCATCTGGAGTATCCAGGGTTCGGGCCTGATGCCGAAATGGGACAGGGCTCCCCGTCCTCCTCCCAGTACACCGGTTCCGTGCGCATCATCTATATAGAGGAGTACGCTGCGGTCTCCTGCCCGGGCATTGTACCGGGCACAGAGAGCGTGGAGAGCACCGAGAGGGGCGATATCCCCGTCCATGCTGAAGACCGTATCGGTGACGACGACGCTCCTCTGTCCGCCCTCGCTTTCAAGAAGCTCCGCCAGATGGTCTGCGTCGCCGTGACGGTAAATAACCGTCTTCGCCCTGCTCAATCTGCATCCGTCGATGATGCTGGCGTGGTTCAGTTCGTCGCTGAAAAGGGTGTCCCCCTCTCCTGCGAGGGAAGGGAGGGCGCCGGTATTCGCCGCGTATCCGGAATTGAAAACAAGGGCGGCTTCCGTACCCTTGAAAGCGGCAACATCATGCTCCAGCTCGCTGTGGAGCGAGGTGCCTCCTGCCAGAAGACGCGACGCCCCCGTGCCGAATCCGAAGGTCTCCATGGCTTCCCTGGCGGCCTTTACAAGGGAGCTGTGCCCGGCGAGCCCGAGGTAATCATTGGAAGCGAAATTGAGGAGTTCGCTTCCACCGATGATAATGCGGGAGAGATCCGCAGCGTGGGCGCGGGGAGCCTCGCGGTCCCTGATCGACCGGAGGAGGTTTCTCTGCAGCAGCTCCCCGAGCCTGTCGGCAAATGTCATATTCTCTCCCTTGACACAAGGTGTAGTGTTGGTAGATCTTGTTTACTACATTATGTTGAACTATATGACAATATTGCTCTTTTCGTGTTTTTTTGCTTGACAACTCTCCTTCATTCTCCCTATTATGTGTGTGGAGAAAAGTGGTAGAAAGTGGAGGAAAGTTTTACAATGACCTCTTTCCATGGAAAATATTATTACACGCTCGATCCCAAGGGAAGAATTATCATACCCGCTCCTCTTCGTGAGATAATTGCAAAAAAATACGATAATTCAAAACTATATATCACCAATGCCGCTTTTGACAAGTGCCTCCACCTGTACCCTCCCGAAGAGTGGAACCGACTCGAAGAAAAGATACGATCGATGCCGAAGATGGATACGGCGGTGCAGTATTACCTGAGGCGTGTCGTCGCTTCAGCCCTGGAGGGAGAAATCGACAAGCAGGGAAGGATATTGATCCCCTACGAGCACCGGCAGGATGCCGGCATCGGCAGCGATGTGGTGATCGTCGGACAGCTGGAGAAGATCGAGATATGGGACAGGGCCGCGTGGGATGCGGTCACCGACCCCGGTA
>JADLDZ010000219.1 GCA_020846375.1 Nitrospirales bacterium
AGCGGGCCGGCTCCCATCTCGCCACGGCGACGGTGATCGCCAGAAGCGCCACCAGGGCTCCCCATACCAGAAAGTAGGTCCCGTAGCCGAAGACAGGGGATTGTTCCCCCGGCTGCATCCGCTCCATCCTCCCTCCCTATGTCACAAGATAGAAAAGCGGAAAAAGGTAGATCCAGACAATATCGACGAAATGCCAATAAAGGCCGGTATTCTCCAGCATCGCGGCGTTCTGCTCCCCGATGATCCCTTTTGCGGTGTAATACATCATGAAAGAGATAACGAAAATGCCGATAAGGACATGCAGCCCGTGCAGCCCCGTCATTGCATAATAGAGGCTGAAGAAAACGATTTCCCCGTAGCTCTTCTGCATCAGCACCGTGGAATCAGGATAGATGCCCCGGAGGATCTTGTCGCTCCATTCGAAATACTTGATGACCAGGAAAGCCAGGCCCTGGAGGACCGTGGCACCCTGCAGGAAGTACGACAGTCTCCTGTTCCCCTTCCTCACCGCGGCGATGGAAAGGGCGATGGTCAGACTGCTGGTGAGCAGCACCGCCGTATTGAGTGTACCGAGGGCGAGATGCTCGTCCCGGGCCGCGGCATGGAATTCCTGCGGGTGCGCTTCGCGGAAAATGGAATACAGCATGAACAGCCCCCCGAAGAAAATAAGCTCTGTGACGAGGAAGAACCACATCCCGTATTTCGAAGCGATGGAATCCCTGTGCTCCATGTTCCTCCCTTTTCCTATTCCTCCCAGCGGGACCCGTGCTCCTTGTAGACAGGGGTTTCCCTGAAATTCTCCACCGGCGGCGGAGAGGGGACCTGCCACTCGAAGCTCTTGCCTCCCCACGGGTTTGCGGGCGCCCTCTCCCCCCTGAAGAGCGCCAGGATCAGATTCGCGAAGATGATCGTCAGCCCGAGAAAAAGCACCCATGATCCGATGGTGGAGAGCAGGTTGCCGTCGAAGTATCTCTCCGGATAATCGAAGTACCTCCGCGGCATCCCGTTATAGCCGAGGAGGAACATGGGGAAGTAGAGGAGATTGAAGCCGATGAACAGGACGGCACAGCCGACCACCGCGGGCTTTTCGCGGTACATCTTTCCGAACATCTTGGGGAACCAGTAGTGCAGCCCCGCAAGCAGGGCGAAGCCCGCTCCCCCGAACATCACGTAATGGAAGTGGGCCACGATGAAGTAGGTGCCGTGCACATGCAGGTTCGGGGTGATGGAGCCGATGATCAGCCCGGTGAGGCCTCCGATGGAAAAGAGAAAAAGAAAACCGAGGGCGAAGAGAAACGGGGATTTCAGGTCGATGGAGCCCCGGTACAGCGTGGAAATCCAGTTGAACATCTTTATCCCGCTCGGCACGGCGACCAGGAAGGTGAGCAGCGAGAAGACGATCCGCGCCGTATCGCTCATGCCGCTGGTGAACATGTGGTGTCCCCATACCAGATACCCCACTCCTGCGATGGCAAGCGAAGAGAGCGCCACCGCCTTGTAGCCGAAGAGCCACCGTTTCGCAAAGACGGGGACCACCTCGCTGATGATCCCCATGGCCGGCAGGACCATGATGTAGACTGCGGGATGGGAATAGGTCCAGAACAGGTGCTCGTACATGATGGGGTCCCCCCCGTACGCGGGATCGAAGAAGTCTATCCCGAAGACCCGCCCGAAGATGATGAGGATGAGGGTGAGGGCGAGCACCGGGGTGGCGAGCATCTGCACCCACCCGGTGGCGTAGAGGGTCCATGCGAAAATCGGCATGCGGAACCAGCTCATGCCCGGAGCCCGGAGGCGATGGATGGTGACGACGAAATTCAACCCGGTGAGTATGGAGGAGAAACCGAGGAGGAACACCCCGAAAACGGCAACGGCCACGTTTGTCTCGGTCTGGAGGCTGTAGGGAGCATAAAAGGTCCACCCGGTATCAGGAGGCCCCCCGCCGCTGAAGAGCGCGACAAGGATGACCGCGACACCGGTCAGGTAGAGCCACCACGAGAGCCGGTTGATCTTCGGAAAGGCGACATCCCGCGCGCCCAGCATGATCGGCAGGAAGAAATTCCCGAAGGCGACGGGGGCGCCCGGGATGATGAAGAGGAAGATCATGACGATCCCGTGCGTGGAAAAGACCTGGTTGTACGTATGCGCGTCCATGAGCTTCCCGGGCGCGATGAGGCTGAGGCGGACGAGCAGCCCCAGGATGACCCCCACCCAAAAGAAGAGGAGGAGCGCCCCAAGGTACATGATGCCGATGCGCTTATGGTCGGTGGACATGAGCCACGCGAGAATACCCTTCCATTTCCCCTCGTTCTGATAAAAGCTGCCCTCTCTCATGTCCGCCTCCCCGGCAGCCGACTTTGTTCTTGTTTCTTACCAAAAGCTTATCACGTTTGAGGAAGACGGGCAAATTGACTTTTCTCCGTGATATGCTACTGTGGAACTAATACATAGTCAGGGAGACACTATCGGCTGACTCCCCCTCACCCTTTTGTACCCCCTCACCCTACCCCTCTCCCCCGAGGGGCGAGGGAGCTCAAGGAAGTATTTCCTTTCCCCCAACTGGAGAGGGGGTCCCCGGGAGTATTTCCCTACCCCGAGGGGGGAGGGGATTCTCAAAATATTTCCCTCCCCCTTGAGGGGGGAGGGCGAGGGAGAGGGTGACCCGCAGATGCAACAGTAACGGAGCACTGGACATTCATACACAAACCGGCATCCATCCGGGAGAAGCATCTTGCACAGAGGAGGAATTCCATGGCGGAAAGAGAGCGCAGCGCCCCGGGAGGCCCGGGGTTGTCTCCCCGTTGGACATCGAGTGCGAAGACCGGCGCAGGTACGGCCCTCAGCGCCTCCAGCAGGGTCTGGTTCACCCTCAGCCACGGCATTTTCAACGAGATCTACTATCCCCGGGTGGATCAGGCCTGTACCCGCGATATGGGCCTCCTCATCCTCGGAAGCGGGGGGATCCTGTCGGAAGAAAAGAGGGACAGTGATTCGGAGATCTCGTATCTCGCCGCAGGGGTGCCCGCCTTCCGGCTGGTCAACACCTGCAGGAAAGGGCGGTACCGCATCGAGAAGGAGGTCCTGACGGATCCCTTGCGGGACGTCGTCCTGCAGCACACCCGCTTCCTCCCCTTGCAGGGGGAGAGGGCGGAGTACCGGCTCTTCGTGCTCCTTGCACCACACCTGAACAACCAGGGGAGCGATAACACCGCATGGACAGGCGAATACAAGGGGATCCCCATGCTCTTTGCCTCTCATGGAGGCAGAGCCCTTGCCCTCGCCTGTTCAACGGAGTGGAAGAAGATGTCCGTCGGGTTCGTCGGCGCCTCGGACGGGTGGCAGGACCTCCATCGTCATAAGGACATGAAATGGTCCTATACGAGAGCGGAGAAAGGAAACGTCGCCCTCACAGCGGAAATCGACCTTGCCGCGTCGGGAGGGGAGTTCGTCATCGCGCTGGGCTTCGGGATCTCCGGCGCAGAGGCAGGGCAGCGCGCCCGCGCGAGCCTGCTGGAGGGGTTCGGAGCCGCCCGGGAAAGGTATATATGCCCTTGGAAGGAATGGCAGCGTTCCCTCTTCCCCATGGGGGCCGATACAGGAGTGCGCCCCGATATGTACCCGCTCAGTGCGGCCGTGCTGCGCCTCCATGAGGCGAAAGCCTTTGCCGGAGGCGTGATCGCCAGCCTCTCCATCCCCTGGGGTTTCGCGAAGGGGGACAACGACCTGGGAGGGTATCACCTCATCTGGCCGCGGGACCTTGTGGAGGCGGCAGGGGGGTTCCTCGCGGCAGGAGCGCCTGAAGAAGCGCTGAGGGTGCTCCGGTACCTCGAAAGCATCCAGGAGGAGGACGGGCACTGGACGCAGAACATATGGCTGGACGGGACCCCCTTCTGGGACAGCGTACAAATGGACGAGACCGCCCTTCCCCTCCTTCTCGTAGACCTTGCCCAGCGCAGCGGGGCACTGGAGGGGCTCCCCTCTTCGCGCTTCTGGAGCATGGTGAAGCGCGCCGCCTCTTTTCTCGTGCGCAACGGTCCGGTTACCCTCCAGGACCGCTGGGAAGAGGACCCCGGTTATTCACC
>JADLDZ010000220.1 GCA_020846375.1 Nitrospirales bacterium
GCCGGATTTTCCTGATCAGGGGCACCGCTGCGGCGGCCTCCCCCACCGATACGGCATGGATCCATATGCGGGGACGCTCCGCAGCGGTGCCGCCGCTTCCGGAAGTGCCGGAGCAATCATAGAAGCCGAACCGCTCTCTCCTCCAGCGCCCCCGCGCCTCCTTCGGCCTCTTCAGGTATTCAAAGGGGAAAAGGCCCGCAAGGCAGGAGCAATAGAACAGGGTATAGAGGAAATAGAAAAAACGGGCAGCGCAGGAAAGAGGGAGGTCCTGCCTGCGGCGGCTGTGGGTCATCGGCCGTATCCCGCAGGAGAGAGCTGGAGGTCGTGCAGCTTCCGGTAGATCCCGCCGTTCCGCAGGAGTTCCTCGTGGGAACCGCTCTCCAGGATCCTGCCCTTTTCGAGGACGATGATCCTGTCCGCCTTCTGCACGGTGGAGAGGCGGTGGGCGATGACAAAGGTCGTCCTGTTCTCCATCAGGGCATCCAACGCCTTCTGTACGATCATCTCCGACTCCGTATCCAGCGAGGAGGTGGCCTCATCGAGAATAAGAAGGGGGGGGTTCTTCAGGAGGGCACGGGCGATGGAGATCCTCTGGCGCTGTCCCCCCGAAACCATCACCCCGCGTTCTCCGATGACAGTGTCGTATCCCCCGGGCAGATCGAGAATAAAGTCGTGGGCATGGGCCGCCTGCGCCGCCCTGACGATCTCCTCCCCGGAGGCGGCGGGATTGCCGAAGGCGATATTGGCCCTGACGGTATCGTTGAAGAGAATGATGTCCTGGCTAACCAGTCCTATCTGCTCCCGCAGGGAGGGGAGGCTCGCCTCCGCTATATTGACGCCGTCGATGAGGATGCATCCCTGCGAGGGGTCGTTGAACCGGGGAATGAGGTCAATGAAGCTCGTCTTTCCCGCACCGCTCCTGCCCACAAGGGCGATGATCTCTCCCCGCTTCACCGTGAGGTTTATATCGCTGAGTACGGGGCACTTTGCGTTCGGATACGCAAACGAAACATTCCGGAACTCGATCTCTCGCCGCAGGGGCTCCAGCGTTACCGCGCCGTCGGATTCCCTTTCCTTGCAGAACAGCTCGTCCAGCCGCTCCAGGTACGCCTTTGCCTGCTGCAGGCCGTTGCTCGCCGTGGCAAGCCGCCTTGCGGGGGTATATACCATGAAAATGGCGGTGAGAAAAGAGAAAAACTCTCCGGGGGTGATCACCTCCCTCACCACGAGCCTCCCGCCGTACCACAATACGAAGGCGATGCCGAGTCCTCCCACCACTTCCATCATCAGGGAGGTGAATTCGATGATACGGGTGGAGCGCATCAGCTCCCGGTAATATCCCTGGTTCTTCTCCTGGAAAGCGGCGGACAGCACCCCCTCGCGTCCGAAGATCTTCACCATCTTGATGCCGGAAAAGGTCTCGGTGAGGAACTCGGTGATGCGGGAAATCTTCTTCTGCCCCTCGGTGCTCACCCTTTTCAACCGCTTCCCGAGCTTGCGGGTGCCGTACAGGGCGGCGGGGAGAACGGTGACCGAAATCAGCGCAAGGTCCCACCTCCGGTAGAAGGCGACGGCGAGGAGGACGAGGACGGTGGCGGATTCGACGAAGATGTCCTTGATGGAAAAGGCGACCAGGCCCTGCAGTTGTCCTGCATCATTGATCACCCGCGACAGGAGCAGCCCCGAAGATTCCTTTTTGAACTCGTTCACCGGGAGAGAAAGGATATGCCGGTACAGACCGTTCCGTATATCCCGCATCACCTTGGCCCCCGTGGACCTCATGAGGTAGGACTGAAAGAAGGCGAAAAAACCCCTGCCCAGGTAGAGCGCCAGGATCCCGAGGGGCAGCAGCGCCAGGAGTGCCGCATCCCTCCTGAGGAAGATCCCGTCCAGGGCGGGTTTCACGAGCCAAGCAAGACCGCCGTTCAGCCCGGAGATGAGGAGACTGAGGAGCGCGGCGGCCGCAAGCCGCAGCCAGTAGGGCTTTACCAGAAGGGTGATTCTTTTCAGTAGTGCCATAGTCTCCCGCCTGCCGCACACCGGCCACGAGGGGCGTACCCCTTTCTCTACCGGCCGGCCAGCTCCTCCACCATCTCCGCCGTCCTCAGAGATGCTTTTTTGCCGAGGAACAACCGCCGCACCTTCTCCAACTGCGTCAGCATCTCTTCCCGGAAGGAGACATTCCCGATGATCCGGCCCAGTTCCTCCATGACATGCCCTTCGTCGGCATCCCCCTGCAAAAGCTCCCTGATACGGAGGCCGGAATCACCCGCAGCCGATTTATCGAGAAGGATATTCACCAGGGAGATATGGCGCACCTGCACCAACAGTTTTCCGATAAAGTAGGTCAGAGGGGAAAGCTTGTAGACCACCACCAGGGGAACCCCCAGGAGAGCCGCCTGCAGGGTGGAGGTGCCGGAGGCGATGACCGCGGCATCAGCGGCAAGAAGCGTCCCCACCGTATCGGTGGTGAAAAAAAGGGCCGGGTGTCCGACTTTCTCCAGGCCGTCCCTCATCGCGGACTCGGCAGCCCTGTCCAGGTTGGGCGCCACCGGGACCGCCACCTGGCAGCCGGGGAAACGCTTCCCAATCTCCGCGGCTACCCCCGCCATGACAGGCAGAAGCTTCCCTGTCTCGTGGGGCCTGCTCCCGGGCATGAGGACCACGACCGGCCTTTCAGGGTCCATTCCCTGCCCTTTTCTGAAAGCCTTCCTGATCTCCTGCGTACCGATATCACCGGTCGCGTATCCGGCGGCCCTGATGCGCTCTTCTATCTCATCCATCACCGGGTGGCCGACGAACGCGCAGGGGACCCCGGCTTCGGTATAGAGCCGCTCCTCGAAGGGGAACAGCACCGCCATCCGGTCCACAAGGTCCCGCAGCACCCTCACCCTCTTCTTGCGCCATGCCCATACCTGCGGGCTCACATAGTAAAGAACCCGTATCCCCTCTCTCTTCGCTTCCTTCGCAACCCGCATGTTGAAATCCGGGTAGTCGATGAGAACGAGGACCTGGGGCTGGAAAGAGCGCAGCGCAGCGCAGACCCGGCGGAAGGTCTCCCTGACCCGGCGGTACGCGCCCACTGCCTCGACAATGCCGAAGACCCCGGCGATCCCGGCGAAGAGCTCCACCCCGGCGGCGCGCATTCTCTCCCCCCCGACACCACAGAGGCGGATCCCCGGATTCCTTTCCTTCAGGGCTGCCGCGAGGAAAGAGCCGTACAGCTCCCCGGAGCTTTCCCCCGTGATGATCATCACCCTTTCAAGCATCGATGAACGATTTCCGCGGTGAAGCGTATGTCCCCGTCGTCCAGCTCGGGGTAGATGGGGAGGGAGAGCACCTCCCTGGCCGCCTGCTCCGCAACGGGGAAGTCCCCTTCCCGGTGGCCCATGAAGGCCAGCGCCTCCTGCAGGTGGAGCGGGATGGGATAGTAGACGACGGAGGGAATTCCATTCTCTTTGAGCTGCTGCTGGAGGAGGTCCCTCTTCGGGCTCCTGATGGTGTATTGATGGAAGACGTGGTAGGCCCCTTCTTTTTCGTGGGGGCAGGCCACCGTATCAGAGAGCAGGCTACAGTAGAGAGAAGCCTTTTTGCGCCTCTTCCTGTTGTACTCATCGATCCTTTTGAACTTCACCAGGAGGACGACCGCCTGCATCTCGTCCAGCCTGCTGTTGTAGCCGAGGCACTCATGCCGGTACCCGCCCTTCGACCCGTGGTTCCTCAGTTTCCGTATCTCGTCGGCGACGCCGGAATCGTCGCTGATGATCATGCCGCCGTCACCGTAGGCCCCGAGATTCTTGCTGGGGTAGAAGCTGAAACAGCCGGTATCGCCGAAGCTCCCGGTCATCTTTCCCTCCAGGGAGGCTCCGAAGGACTGGGCGCAGTCCTCCACCACCTTCAGGGAACGACGGCGCGCAATCTCCATGATCCCCTCCATGTCGGCGGGATGGCCGAAGATGTGCACCGGCAGGATCGCCTTCGTCCTCTCCGTTATCTTCTCTTCGATGCGCGCAGCATCGATAGTATAGGTCTCCGGCTCGATGTCCACGAAAACCGGGGTGGCCCCCACATAGAGGATCGCCTCCGCCGTGGCGAAGAAGGTGAAAGGGGTGGTGATCACCTCGTCTCCCCTGCCGATACCGAGGGCGCGCAGGGAGAGGTGCAGGGCATCGGTACCCGAGGCCACACCGACCGCCTCCCGCATCCCATGATAGCTGCCAATGTTCCGCTCCAGTTCCACCACGTTCCTGCCGAGGACGTACTGGGAGCTCTCCAGCACCTCATTCAGCATATACAGGACCTCGTCCTTTATCTCCAGGTACTGCCTTTTCAAATCGAGCATTGGCTTCATTCCGTCACTCCGCTCCCCTTTCACCATGATTTATTGGTTCTGCCTCTTGATCAGCTCCCCGATGCCCAGCGCAACCTTCAGCGCATTGCGCCCTGCCAGCGCGCAGACACGGGGCCTGCTTCTGCTGCCGACACACCGCACGAAATCCTGCAGCTCCTCCTTCAGGGGCTCCCTCTTCTCCACGGGGAGGATCTCCTGCACGATCTCACTCCCCTCCCGGCGGTGCCTCCTGACCTCCATGTTCTGGTAATCCACCAGGAGATACGATTCCCGCTGAAAGATCCTGAGCGTGCGCTCCTTGCGGGGAGATGTCCTGCTCGCGGTGGCCAGGGCGTGAACGCCGCCGCCGAAATCGAGCCAGGCCTTGGCCATGTCGATCCTGCCGGTCAGGATCTCCGCACCCGCCGCCTTGATGTCCACCGGAAACGACGATACGGGAGCGGAATGGCGCCCGAGAAGCGACAGTATTATATCGATATCGTGGATCATCAGGTCGAGGGTGATATCCACATCGACCCCCCTGCCGAGAAAGGGGGAGAGCCGCTCCGCTTCGAAGAAGCGCGGCTCCCTGATAAGAGGGGAAACGGCGGCGACCGCAGGGTTGAACCTCTCGAGGTGCCCCACCTGGACGACGACCCCTGCCCGCTCCGAAGCGTCGATCAGGGCATCCGCCTCCTCGATGGTCACTGTGACGGGCTTTTCGATGAGGAGGTCCTTCCCTGCCCGTATGCATTCGAGCGCGATTTCGTAATGCAGAGTGGTGGGGGTGACAATGCTGAAGGCGTCGACGGCGCCGAGCGCTTTACGGTAGTCCGTGTAGGCAACGGCCCCGTATTTCCGGGCGATCTCCTCTGCCCGCGCCGGGTCCGCATCCACCACCGCCGTGAGATGCACCCCCTCCAGCTCGGAAAAGACGCGCGCATGGTGCTGTCCGAGGTACCCGGCACCGATAACCCCTGCTCTCATTGCCATATCCGTCCGACTCCTCCCGTGCTGTACTCTCCGCCGGAATGAAAAACACCGCGCTCACACAGCGGGGCCTGCTCCTCCCCGCCCTGCGGCGCTCCGTCAGGGCTCATGCCGCTGCAGAGTCTTTTCCCGGCAGAAGAGCGCAAGCACCCTCGCCTTCGCCTTCCCGAGGCCCTCCCTGCGCAGCGCGGCGAGGATCTCCGGAGAAGCAACCCCCCGGAGGAGCCGCTCCCGCCTCTCCCTGTCCGGCACCTCCCGCAGTGCCCTCCTCCGCACCGTCCTGAGAAACATGAGGAACTGCCCGAACTCTCTGCCGCAGAGGAGCTCGATCTCTTCCCGCAGAGCCCTGGCCAGTGCCGGGCTCGCCCCCGAGGTAGAGACCGCCACGGTCAGCAGACCCCGGTTTACCACGGAGGGGACGATAAAATTCGTCTTTTCCGGCATGTCCACCGCATTGACCAGGCAGGGCGCATCACCGGCAATCTTCCTGTTGACTTCCGCATCCGACGTTGCCGCGATGACAAGGAACGCCCCCTTCAGGTCTCCTTTCCGGTAGCTCCTTTCCCGGTGGACGATGATCCCTTTTGCTTTCTTCTGCTCGAGCTTCCCGGTCAGCGCAGGGCTGATCACCGTAACCCGCGCCCCGGAGCGAAGGAGGGATGCCACTTTCCTCTCAGCGACCCTGCCGCCCCCTACGACGACACAGTGCATTCCTTGGAGGTTGAGAAAGGCGGGATAATACGCTCTCGTTTCAGTGGGTGCGTTCCGGGTCTCGTGCTTCCTGTTCACGTCCGCTCTGTCTGCTTCAACCCGACACCCCTGCCGGTTACAACCCTTTTCTCGCCTCTGCGGCGAGCTTGCCGGAAGGGTATCTCTCTATCAGCTTTCCGAACGCCTCTTTCGCCTTGTCGCTCTGCTTCAGCGCCCGATAGGACTTGCCCAGGAGCAGCAGCGCCTCGTCCGTTCTCCTGTAGTCGGGGAACTGCCCGAGCAGACTCTCCAGCCTCAGCACCGCAGCAGCGTAGGATTCCTTCTCATAGTAGTATTTGCCCACCATGAATTCTCCGTCGGCGATGATGCTTCTGCACTTTTCGATCCTGAGGTCCACCACCTCCCGATAAGGGTTCCTCGGGAAGAGCTCTTTCAACCGGAGGAATTCCTGCAGGGCTTTCCGTGCGGCGCCCATTCCCCTGTCGGAAGACTCGATCTGGCTGAAATATGCCATGGCGATCTGATACTGCGCGTACGACGCGTTCTGATTGGAGGGATACTGGTCGAGGAACTTCCGGTATTCCTCGATCCCCGGCTCCGTTTCCGCATCCCTGATGTACGATTCGGCGATCTTGAGCTGCGCAAGCGGTGCGTACTTCTTGCTGGCATCCCTGTTCTTCACTTCGAGGAGGATCTTTCTCGCCTGTTCATACTCCTTGTCGGCGACCAGCGTATCCGCTTTCTGCAGGTATTTTTCAGGGTCGTAGGCCTCTACCTTCTTCACTCCCTTGCCGCCTCCGCAGGCAGGCAGGAGCAGGAGGAATGAGGCCGCCAACACTAAGAAAAGAGGTCTGATTTTTCCCATAAGGAGTATTAAAACCTTTACTACTCTTTTTAGTCAAGGCTTTTGACTTATGCTCCGCCCTTCATATAAACTGTGTACAGAATAAACCAGAAAACAGGGGCATTTCCCTTCCGGAATTCCGCACATCGGAGGACGCACACCACATGAGAAAACGCAGTGCACGGGCGATTTTCCGCTTCGTATCCCTTTCATTCCTGGCATTCCTGGCCACGGCACCCTTTGCTGCCGGAGCGCTGGAGACATCCCAGGAGAATCCGCCGGGGAGTGCGTCTCCCCTTGCCGAGCTGAGAGAGGACACCCTCTCCTATTTCACTCCTCTGACCGGGAAGATCGTTTCCGTGGAGGGGTCCTCCGTCCTCCTGGAGGTCTCGTCTCCCCGTGATCTCAAGCACGGGATGCGCCTTCTCGCATTCAAGGAGGGCGCCAGCTTCATTCATCCGGTGACCCGGGAATCGCTGGGCAAGATCGAGGTGCCGGTGGGGAGTGTGGAGGTCACCGGAACGGAGGGGAAGGGGGCGAGAGGGACCATCATTACCGGCAAGCCGGAGGACTTTGTCAATGCCCTGGTGAAGCTTCCCGGCACCGGGATAAAGGTGCTGTTCTCGCAGGGCACCGTGGAATGGAACCTTGGGGATGCCTATTACCAACTCCTCAGGGAGAGCGAACGCTTCGAATTGATGGGGACGGGAGCCGACACAGCCGATATCCGGAAGATGGCTGCGGAGGCAAAGGCGAAGGGCGCGGAGGTGCTGCTGGTCCTGGAGAGCGAGGATGCCCCGGATCGGACCGTCCTCACCCAGAAGCTCTACTGGGTGGGCGATGTGAAGCAGTTCGCGGAGAAGAAGGTCTCTGTCGATGTTTCCCGCATGAAGGATCTGCGTTTCAAGGCAGGGCTCTTCGGTCCGAAGGACGGAGAGGCGCTCCTTTCCTTCTCTCTGCCTTCCGGGGCGAACCGTCTTTCCGTCGCGGACCTGGACGGAGACGGCTCCCCCGAGATCCTCCTCGTTACCGGGAGCACGGTTCGGATCTATAAACCCGGGGTCGATCTCAAGATGACGGATGAGCTCAGGATACCCGATGCCGAAGAGGTGCTCTGGATCGATACGATCGACAGCAACGGGAACGGGAGGGATGAGGTCCTGCTCACCACCATGCAGCGCGGCTCGGTAACCTCAGCCGTCTACGAGGTGCAGGAGGGGCGGCTCGTTTCCCTCTGGAAGGCGGGGGACAGCTTTATCAGGAAGATCGGGCATGAGGTGCTCATCCAGCAGTTCAGCAGGAGCGAGGGCTATGAGGGCGGGATCTCCTCCCTCGTGTACGATGGCGGCTCCTACAGGAAAGGAGAGAGGCTGAAACTGCCCCCCAACCTCAATATCTTCGACTTTCAATTTCTCCATGCCCCTGACGGAAAGAGGGCGGTCCTGACGTGGGATGACAAGGGGTACCTCAACCTCTACAACGAGAAGGGTATCCGCCTCTGGAGGAGCAGCAAGGATTACGGAGGGTTCTCCACCTCCTTCAAGAGGGCCGCGCCCACCGTCATGGTGGACAGGGGGAGCTGGTCCGTAAAGGACAGGCTTGTCCTGAGGGACGGTGAGGTCCTTGTCCCCAAGCGCATACCCCTGGTCGGCGTGAGCCGCAGCCTCGGCTATTCCGGCTCCGAAATAAAGAGCCTCTGGTGGAACGGAGTGTCCGTGGAAGAGAGGCCCTTCATCGAAAAGACGAGCGGGGAGGTCCTCGATTACAGCGTCATGGGCGACAGGATCATCGTTCTGTCCAAGGTGCCCTTCTACAAGAAGGCAGCCGGCCTGCTAAAGGGGGAAAACCCCCTCGGCAGCAGGATCGTCCTGTATGTTTATTCGCTGAAAGGGCGTTAGGGCATCGCGGTCGGGGGGATTTTGAAACAGAGGAATATACCGAAACATATAGGCATCATCATGGACGGCAACGGGCGCTGGGCCGAGATGAGGGGGCTCCCCCGCTTCGAGGGGCATAAAAGGGGAGTGGAGAGGGTCAGAGAAGTCATCGAGGCCGCCATGGGCATAGGAGTCGAAGCGCTCTCCCTGTACGCGTTCTCCATCGAGAACTGGATGCGGCCCGAGGAAGAGGTTTCCGTGATCATGGAACTGCTCGAGTCCACCCTGCAGCGGGAGTTCATCAACTTCATGCGGGAAGGGATCCGCTTCAGGATCATCGGGAACAGGGAGCGGCTTCCCGGGCACATCCGGGGGCTGATCGAGCTCGCGGAAAAGGAGACCGAAGGAAACCGGACCATGATCTTCCAGTGCGCCCTCAGCTACGGGGGAAGGGATGAAATAATCCGGGCGGTGCGGAAAGCCGTGTCGCAGAAAGCCGCCCCGGAAGCCATCACCGAAGAATACCTGGCAGAGCTGCTGGATACCGCAGGAGTCCCCGACCCCGATCTCATTATCAGGACCAGCGGAGAACAACGCCTGAGCAACTTTCTCCTCTGGCAGTCCGCCTATTCCGAATTCTATTTCACCGCCACCCTGTGGCCCGACTTTACCAGGGAGGAGCTGCTGGAGGCGGTCCATGAATACCAGAGCCGGAGCAGGCGCTTCGGGAAAGTGGACAGCAGCAGCAGGAACCTGTTTGCGGAAAACCCTTTCGGGCTGCCCGGCACGTGGGGCAAATAGGCCCGCATGAGGCGCGTGGTCGTCGCAGCCATCGTAGTCCCCCTGCTGTATCTCTACGTCACCCGACTGCCGGCCCTCTTCTTCCTGCTCCTCCTGGTGCTGATCGCCGCGGCGGCTCAGGGGGAGTTCTATACAATGTACCGCACGAAGAAGCGCATCCTGCTCCCCGGGATCCTCTGCGGCACCGGGCTGCTCGCCGGTGTCACCCTGTACAGCCACTACAGTGCAAGCGGCGTCCCCCCCCTGCTCTTTCCCGTTCTCTCGATGCTCTTCTTCATGTTCATCGCCTCTTCCCGCCTCTTCTCCATCAAGGATCCCTCCTCGTCGCTGGCAGATATCGCACCGGTCGTCACCGGGTTTCTCTATATCCCAACCCTGCTCCTTCCCCAGTGGTTCCTGAGGCAGCAGGGATACGAATGGATACTCTTCCTCTACGGGTGCGTCTGGGCCTCCGACAGCGTTGCCCTGTACGCGGGGAAAGGCCTGGGGAAAAGGAAACTGTACCATGCAGTGAGCCCCAACAAGACAGTGGAAGGCGCTGTCGGCTCCGTGGCCGGTGGGGCGCTCTCGGGACTGCTGCTCGGGTCCCTGCTCCTGAAAGGGATCGGCATCCCCGCGCTCCTGCTCACGGGGAGCGCCATCGGGGCGGTTACCATCGTGGGAGACCTCGTCGAATCCATGTTCAAACGGGATGCGGGGGTGAAGGATTCGAGCAGGCTCTTTCCGGAGCATGGGGGCGTCCTCGACAAGATAGACGGCGTCCTCTTTGCCGGACCAGTCCTTTTCCTGATAACATTGGGGTTATGAAGAGAATCGTCATCCTCGGGTCCACCGGCTCCATAGGGAAGAGCGCCCTGAGCGTCATCGCCCAACATCCCGAACGCTTCACGGTAGCCGGACTTACCGCCGGCAATAACGTATCCCTCCTGGCGGAGCAGATCGAAATTTTTCGTCCCCGCGTGGTAGCCGTTTCTTCAGAAAAGGCATTGAAAGACCTGAAAAAAGCGACAGGGGGGCATGCAGCACCTGAAATCCGTTGCGGTATCGAGGGGATCTGCAGCGTCGCCGCGCTGCCGGATGCCGACATCGTCCTTTCCGCCATCATGGGGGCGGCGGGACTCCTGCCCACCCTCGCCGCGATCGGGACAGGGAGGACGGTGGCGCTCGCGAACAAGGAAACCGTGGTCATGGCGGGAGAAATCGCCCTGGCGGAGGCGCGGAAGAGCGGGGCCACCCTGCTGCCGGTGGACAGTGAGCACAGCGCGGTCTTTCAGTGCATGGCAGGATACGGGAAAGAATCCGTCGGCAGGATACTCCTCACCGCGTCCGGGGGACCCTTCCTCGGGAAGACCGCGGCGGAGCTGGAGCATGTTACCCAGGAAGACGCCCTCAGACACCCCACCTGGAGCATGGGACGGAAGATCACTATCGACTCCGCCACCCTCATGAACAAGGGGCTCGAGGTGGTCGAAGCCCATTATCTTTTCGGCTTTCCCGCGGAGCGGATCGGAGTGCTGGTGCACCCCCAGAGCATCGTCCATTCTCTGGTGGAATTTGTCGACGGCTCCTGTATTGCCCAATTGTCCCGGCCCGATATGCGGAGCCCCATCGCCTATGCCCTCTCATGGCCGGAGAGGCTCGAAAATATCGTGGAGCCCCTCCCGTGGAACCGGATGCAGGAGCTGACTTTCCTCACGCCCGATACCGGAACTTTTCCGTGTCTCGCCCTCGCCTACGATGCCGCAAAGGCCGGCGGAACAATGCCTCCGGTGCTCAACGCCGCCAATGAAATCGCGGTGGAGGCTTTTCTCGGCGGCATTGTCGGTTTTACCGGGATACCTGCTATAATTAAGCAGGTAATGGATTCCCACACAGTCCTCCCTGCCGATACCATTGAAAGCGTACTGGATGTGGACAGATGGGCACGGGAAAAGGCGCGTGCGCTGGTACAGCGCGGGTAGGGGTCGGATCCCCCCGGTCGGGAACATTGTGCGCGAGGGGATCTCAGGGTAAATTCAGTGCAGAATGCCAGGGTGTGCAGGCACACCCCAGGGAGGTTCTTTCGGTTCTATGAGTATTCTATCAGCGATCCTCTTGTTCGGTTTTCTCATCTTCATCCATGAACTGGGACATTTCCTCGTCGCAAAGATAAACGGCGTAAAAGTCCTGAAATTCTCCCTCGGCTTCGGACCCACCCTCATCGGCAGAAGAATCGGCGAAACCGAGTATGTAGTGTCTGTCATCCCCCTGGGCGGGTATGTGAAGATGCTCGGCCAGGAGGATATCGGAGAGGTGGAGGACGCGGAAGAGGCCTCCGAGAAAGGGCGCTCCTATCGCTACCAGCCCATCCTCAGGCGCGCCTTCATTGTCCTGTCGGGACCCCTTTTCAACATTTTGACGGCAACGGTCATCTTCTTTTTCATCTATCTTACCGGTGTCCCCACGCTCCTTCCTGTGGTGGGGGAAATCGTGCCGGATTCCCCTGCTGCGGAAGCCTCGCTCAGGCAGGGGGACAGGATAGTGGAAATCAACGGGACCCCGGTGAACCAATGGACGGACATGGCGGATATCATCCATGCGAATGCCCTTAAAACGATTTCGATGAAAGTGCAGAGGAACGCGGAGCTCCTTACCGTCACCGTCACCCCGGAGAGCAAGAAGGCAAAAGATCTCTTCGGGGAGGAGAGGGAAGTGGGACTGATAGGGGTCAAGCCCTCGGGAGATACCGCCACGGTGAAGGAGAGCTTCCCCGGCGCACTGAAAGGGGCGGTGGTGAAGACGTGGGAAGTCTCAAGCCTCACCCTGGTGGGGATTGTCAAGCTCATCCAGAGAATCGTTCCCGCCGATACCATCGGGGGCCCCATTCTCATCTTTCAACTGGCGGAAAAGCAGGCCACCGCGGGAGCGCTGAGCTATTTCCTCTTCGCGGCGGTTATCAGTATCAATCTCGGGATACTCAATCTCCTGCCTATTCCCGTCCTCGATGGAGGACACCTCTTTTTCCTCGCGATCGAGGCGATACGGAGAAAGCCCCTCAGCGAAAGAACCGTCCAGATCGCCCAGCGCGTCGGGCTGGCGCTGCTCCTGCTGCTCATGGCTTTCGCCATGTACAACGACATTTTCCGGCTCTTCACAGGAAAACCCCTCCCGTAATGAAACCCGCAACCCTGAAACATCTGCGCTCGGCAGGCGGGATTATCTTCAGGAAAAGTGACGATGCCGTCGAGATCGCCCTCATCGCCACAAAAGGCAGGACCGCGTGGACCTTGCCCAAGGGCATCATCGATAAGGGGGAAGACCCTGAAGGAACAGCGGTCAGGGAGATCGAGGAGGAGACCGGCCTTGTGGGAAAGATCGTCGATTTCCTGGGGGAAAAATCCTACTGGTTCTACCTGAAGGAGGAGAACACCAAGTACCGGAAAACCGTAAGCTATTTTCTCCTGGAGCATGTCGGAGGCACCCTGGAGAATTCCTGCTGCGAGGTGGACGAAGCGGTCTGGGTTCCCCTGGAGCAGGCCATCCTGAAGCTCTCCTACAGGAGCGACAGGGAGATCGTGGAAACGGCAAAGGAGAGGCTGAGTACGCATGGGTTCCCTACTGTCACGGGATGAGGCGGCGGGGATTATCTCTTCCCTCAAAGCCGGGGGGAAGAGGATCGTTTTCACCAACGGCTGTTTCGACATCCTTCATATAGGGCATGTCAGATACCTGAAGGAGGCGAAAGGGCTGGGGGATGTGCTGGTCGTCGGCGTAAACGCCGACTCCTCCGTGGGGCGGCTGAAGCCGGGCCGGCCCATCATTGCCGAGGCGCAGCGGGCGGAGATGCTCGCTTCCCTTGCAGCGGTCGATTACGTTGTCCTTTTCAGCGAGGACACTCCGTTCGAGCTTATCAAGTCCCTCATGCCCGATGTCCTGGTGAAAGGCGGGGACTGGAAGAGAGAGGATATCGTGGGGTCGGACATCGTGCCCGAAGTCCACAGTCTCCCCTATAGTGCAGGCAGCTCCACCACTGAAATCATCAGGAAGATCGTCGCGCAGGAGTGCACCGGGGAAGACTGAGATTTTCCTTTCTGAAGGGGTCAGAGCCAGTATTCCGGATACTTTCTGTCAGAGGAGAGATTGTTCACCACGACGGCGACGAGGAGCATGATAAGGATACCGAGCCCCACAGGAATAAAGACATACAGGAAGCCGAGAGCATACACTTTCGGCCCCCCGGTGACCGCGATAAGGGCGGTGGCGCCTCCGGGGGGATGAACGGTCTTGGTAACCAACATCGCCGCGACGGCGAGGGAAACCCCCAATGCTGAAGTCACCCACAGCGTGCCCCCGCCGAATAACTTATAGCATGTCACTCCCACAAGGGCAGAAACCATATGGCCCCCAAGGACGTTCCTCGGCTGCGCAAGGGGACTCTTGATCGCCCCGTAGATGAGGACCGCAGATGCCCCGAAAGAACCGATAATGAGGGAAAGCTCCCTCGGCTCAAAAAAGGCGGAAGAGAGATACCCGCAGATTGCTATACCGATAACCGCCCCCAGCCACGACCAGAGGACCTCTTTCGAACCCACTCCAGGAGGACTCTTCGCCCCTCCCTTCATCTTTGACAGATAGGTGGAGAGGTCCATTCAGCTCGCGTCTCCCATTACCCTCACGACATCAGCACGCGAAATCACTCCTATGAGCGTCCCCCTGTCATCCACCACCGGGAGCCTTTTGATCCTCTTCTCATTCAGGACCGTCGCCACGTCCCTTATGTCGGCATCGGACGTGGTGGTGATCGCCGGGGAAGTCATTACCTCCCTCACCAGGCAGGCAGAGACAGTATGCTTCGGAAGCGGCTCGCCGAGAATATGCCGTATGACATCCTTGAACGTATGTCCCCGGCCGATTCCCGCCATGGACAGGACGTCGGCCTCCGTCACCACTCCGATAACCCGGTTTTCCTCGTCCACGACCGGAAGGCCGCTGATCCTGTGCTGCGCGAGGAGGGAGGAGACCTTGTGAATGTCGGCGTCTCCTTTTATACTGATGACATCTCTCGTCATCGCCTCTCCGACGGCGACCTTCTGCGCAAGTCTTTCCCGGGCATGCCTCAGGGCAATGGCATAGATCTTTTTAAGGTCCTCCTCCGTAACGTCGATATACGACTTCATCTCCCGGAGGGCCGCCCGCAGATCCTCGTCGCCGATCTCGTAGTTCTTCACATCGTATCCGTTCTTTTCGTCCGCCATAACGGTAAACTCCCCATTTTCCTTATTTTACTCTCCCGGATCGGCCTGAAAGTTATGACGCACGTCATATGAGCCGGGCTATCAGCCCGGAAAAACAAGAATAACAACCCGATCACTTAATTTATTTTCCTTATGATCTAAATCATAGCCCCGCTTTTTCGCACATTCTATAATCTTGTCAGAAAAGCCGGAATATCCGGTACGAAGAAGGAAACCGCATGTTCTATGGGGAGGTGTATCAATGAGTAACAAGGCAGCAAGAAATCTATTTATCTTCGGGAGTATTTTCTTTTTCGTGATCTTCCTTGCCCTTACTTACGACACCATGAGTCAGGTTGAGAAAAGGGCACCGGAAATCACCGAGGGAGTGAATGCAGGGAAGATGGTCTGGCACAAGTACGACTGTATCGGATGTCATACCATTTTCGGAAACGGTTCCTATTTCGCGCCTGACATGACGAAGATAGTGGAAAAGAAACCCAAAGGGTACCTGAAGCAGTTCCTGATGGACCCGAAAGCGGTCAATCCCAATGCGTCCATGCCAACGCTCGGCATCAGTGCCTCTGAGGCGGACGAAATGATCACGTTTCTCGACTGGATCTCGAAGGTCGACACCAACGGATGGCCTCCCAAGCCTATCCTGGCTGTCGCGTCGGGGGTCGCGGGGAAAGAGCTTACGCCGGGAGAAAAGGTGTACCGGGCACAAAACTGCTCCGGATGCCACTCGATCAGCGGCATAGGAGGCACATCCGGCCCCGCCCTCAACCATGTGGGGAGCAAAAGGGAGAAGACATGGCTCATCGGGCATTTCAAGGATCCCAAGGCCTTTGTGCCCAATTCCGCAATGCCGCCTTTCGGGCATCTGAGTGAGAAGGATTTGAACGATCTGGCCGATTATATGGTTTCGCTGAAATAGGAGGGGAGGGACAATGAGCATTAAATACGAGAGTCAAAAAATAGCGCAGTACTTCTATACGTTTGCGGTCATCCTGTTCCTGGTGCAGGTGCTTGTCGGCATCATAGCGGCCCTGCAGTTCATGTGGCCGGACTTCTTTTTCCTCAATTTCAACACGATCCGCACCCTGCACATCAACGCACTGGTGGTGTGGCTCCTTGTCGGCCTGATGGGCGCCACCTATTATGTCATTCCTGAAGAGTCCGAAACCGAGCTGTGGAGCGTACCCCTTGCCCTTCTCCAGTTCTGGGCGACGGTCGTCGCCGTCACCGCGGTGGTGCTCGGGTATATCTGGATGGGATTCAGCCCCCAGGCGAATTCACTGGTACTCGGCACGCAGCTACTGAATGAGGGGAGGGAATACATAGAGGCTCCCCGCTGGGCGGATATCCTTATTGTCATATCGGTGCTCCTCTTCCTTTTCAACTGCTTCATGACAGTGCTCAAGACGAAGAAGTGGACGGGTATCCAGGGGACCCTTCTTGGCGGTCTGCTTTTCCTCGCCCTGATGTATTTGCCGGGCATGGCCTATACGAAGAACATGATCAAGGACCAGTGGTGGTGGTGGTGGGTCATCCATCTCTGGGTGGAAGGGACATGGGAAGTAATCGCGGGCGCGCTCCTCGCCTTCATGCTCATGAAAGTCACCGGAGCGAAAAGGGAAGTCCTCGAGAAATGGATGTACATCGAAGTGGGTCTTGTGCTCTTTACCGGTATTCTCGGCACCGGGCATCATTACTACTGGATCGGAACGCCGGGCTACTGGCTGTGGATCGGCGGCATCTTCAGCTCTCTTGAGCCGGTTCCCCTGCTCGTCATGGTGTGGGATGCCTTCAGGACCACCCGGGAGCACAGGGTCTCCGCCAACAGGCCCGGTCAGTATTATGCCGTCGCCCATGCCATCTTCAATTTCGTGGGTGCCGGCCTCTGGGGCGTAGTCCACACCCTTCCCCAGGTCAACAAGTGGACACACGGTACGCAGATCACCACCGCCCACGGGCATCTCGCTTTCTACGGCGCCTACGTGCTCCTGGTCCTTGCCATGATCTACGTGACCCTCCCCGCCATCCGTGGGGTGAAGAGCTTCAACGAATCGAGGTCGTTCCAGTCCTTCTGGTGGATGACCATCTCCATGGTATTCATCGTGCTGACCATCACCGGCGCCGGAATGGTCCAGACCTACATGGAGCGCCTCATGGGTCTCGATTATGTTGCGGTCAAGGCAAACTATAACCTCTGGTTCTGGATCCTCAGAGCCATTTTCGGCGTGGGCTTCCTCATCGGTGTATGGATATTCGTGGTGGACTACTTCAAGCTCGGGAAAGAACCCCAGCGTGCAGTTTCCGCTGCACCCGAGAGGGCATAACAGTCTTGTCGCAAATGACAATATAATAGATAGTAAAGCTACGGCCGCGAGCCGTACCCCGGTACGCAAGGGAGTCCCCTTCTCCCTTGCGTACTCCCCCTTTATTCCTCTATAATATTTTTCATGAAAAGACAGCTCCTTACCCTGATGCTGCCCCTGTTTGCCCTGCTCTTCTTCGCTCCCCCTTCGCAGGCCACCGTCGAGTATGCAAAGCAGACGCGCCTCGAATGCCGTGACTGCCACGTAGAGGTGGTGGGGGGCGGAGCCCTCACTCCCCGTGGGAAGGCTTTTCTTGCAGAGAGAAAGGCAAAGGGGCTCTCCCGGCAAATGTCCACCACGCAGCGGGTGATACGCCTGATCGTAGGCTATCTCCACCTGATGAGCGCCATTACCTGGTTCGGCGCCATCCTGTACGTCCATATCCTGTTGAAACCCGCTTATGCTTCAAAAGGTCTCCCCAAGGGAGAGCTGCGCCTCGGCTGGCTCTCCATGATCATTGTCTCCTTCTCGGGTACCCTGCTGACTATTGCGCGGATACCCTCCCTCGAAATGTTTTATACGACACGGTTCGGCATCCTTCTGGCGATCAAAATATTCCTGTTTCTGGTCATGCTCTCCAGCGCTGCAGTGGTGACATTTTTCGTCGGCCCCCGGATGAAGCGGAAACAGTGCGCCTCTCTGTCGAACGGCCCCGGCGACTGCTCTTCCGGTCAACTCTCCCACTACGACGGGCTGGAGGGGCGCCCCACCTGCTTTGCGTACAAGGGAGTAATTTATGATGCCTCGCAGAGCGCACTCTGGAAGGGAGGACTCCATATGCGCAAGCATACGGCAGGTCATGACCTCACCGATGCCCTGAAGAACGCACCGCACGGGGAGGAAAAGGTCCTTGCTCTGCCGGTCTTCGGGAATCTCCTCTCCATGGAGGAAGCGAGGAAAAAACCGTTGTTCCTTAGGGCCTTCTACTTCATGGCCTATATGAACCTCTCCCTCACCTTCGTGATCATTTTCGTCATCTCTCTCTGGAGGTGGTGGTAAGGAGTGCCGCACCGCCGGCAGGGGGCCGGGCCGGACTGCTCTTCCCCGGCTCCCCCGTAGATTTGTCCTGGTTTCCCTCTTATGATTTGCCTCATACCACCCTCCTCTCCTCGCGTGATAAGGTAAAACCATGATGACCGAAAAATTCCTGAAACGAAGTCGAAGGGTTACTCAGGTCGGGTTCATCCTGCTGATATTTCTGATTCCTGTCTTCGATATCCTGCGCTACGATACAGCGACAAAGGAGCTGTTCCTGCTCGGCAGGGTGTGGACACTTGGGTTGAAAGCAGGGTTCATAACGGATCACAGCCTCACAGGGTCGCTGCATGTAGCGGTGCAGTTCTTCCTTAATGCCGTCCTCCCCTGGCTTGTGGTCCTCGCCATTTTTCCCCTGGCCGGCTATATTGGGGGGAGGTTCTTCTGCGGGTGGCTCTGCCCTGAAGGGACTCTCTTCGAACTCTCCGACTACCTCACTCTGAAGCTTCTGGGGAGAAGGAGTCTCTATGGTAAAAAGCCAAACGATCCGGAGCTGTCGCGGCCGAACCGTTTTATTTTCGGCATGCTCGCCCTGTTGAGTATGATCGTCATCCCCCTGCTCGGCGGCATAGCGCTCACCGGTTATTTTGTCGCGCCCAGGACCATCTGGCACCAGATCCTTACCTGGAATTTTACCTTTGGCGTGAAGGCCGGCATTATCGGGGTATCCATCTACATCCTTATCGGCTCCATCTTCGTACGGCATGTCTTTTGCAAGTTCGTGTGCGCTCCAGGGCTCATGCAGATGCTTTTCGGATGGGCCAGCCCTGTATCCCTCCGCATAAAGATGGACACATCGAGGATTGCCGAATGCACGGATTGCAGAGGGTGCGAAAAAGCCTGTTTCATGAATGTTCTGCCGAGGAAGAACAAGCGGGACATCTCCTGCGTCAACTGCGGAGCCTGCATCGCTGCCTGCCACAGGGAACTCGGTGAGGGGAAGGGTCTTTTCCACTTTCAGCGGGGAGAGAAACAGTCGCCCCTGGTACAGGAGGCGGCAACAAACGGGGATACGCATCGCACCAGACAGAAAGGCGCCATCGACGATGCAGCCGGGATAAAGGCCTAGCAATCCAACCACACACACATCTTGCCGGCGGTGTGTCTATGGTATGATAGGGGAGATGGGAGCTTCCCCTGCCCTTGCGCCGGAAAAGCTCCTTGGTTTCGTTCTCTTGATGCCGCTTACTCGCTGCGCTGCCGTTTCATTAAGGAGGATAGGATGGAAATACTCGATTTGAAGAAGCTGATCACCTTTCATTCCAACCGGATTTCACGGGAGATGCTTGCCGACAAACCCGAGATGCGTATCGCCCTCATGTGCCTCGAGGCAGGCCAGGAGCTGACCCCGCATAAGGCCCCTCTCCGGCTCATGATGTACTGTGTCGAAGGAAAGGGGACTTTTACGGTGGGGGATGAAACGATCGTTGCCGATGGGAAAACGGCTATCCTGTGCGATCCCATGATCCCCCACGGCTTCAAGGCCGACCAGGGGGAAAGATTGGTGGTGATGGCAGTGGTCACACCGGTGGAGTAGGGGACCCTACGACCGGTCTCGCTGCGAAACACGTTGTGCGTATGACCTTCCGCTCATAGCCCATGGTTCGTTTTCGCGGATCATGGGCTGTTCAGAGCGCCCTCCTACAAACCGTATCTCATCTCCTCGTCGGACCGTACGCGGTCCGAAAAGGAAGAGGCGGTTACTATTTCCTTCACCACCAGGGTCGATCTCCTGTCGAGGCTCCTCAACCTCCTGAAGGAGAGGAAGGAGAAGAGGACGAGTGACCCGAATCCTCCTGCCACCTCCAGCGAGGGATGCGCAAGGTATTTCCCTGCAATGCTCCCCGCCAGCGAACCGGCAAGGAGGGGAACCATAAAGGAGAGGAAATAGCCCTGCCTCCGCACCCTTTCGTCCAGCCCCACTTTCACGGTATCACCCACGGCGCCTCCCCCGGCATTACGTGCCCTCAGCGTCCGGGCATTGCCGCCGGGCTTGCAGAGGCCTATCTGCCCCGCACCACAGCCCTTGCATGCATGTCCTCCCTGGAGCAGAATCACGGCGGTATCGCCCTCAAGCCTGACGATCCTTCCTGTTTCGGGTATCGAGGGTTTCATCTCTTTAGGGTATATGAAAAGGCGCTCATCCCCTTATGACATCAATCATAGCGGGCGCAGGTGTGACGTAAGATCCGGGATACCGCCGTCAGGATGCATGGAAAAACACAGTGGGTATAGCCGCTCAGTCACCGGCTCTGATTTTATGTTCCTCTCCATCTGCTAAACAAGCGTCCGGCGATTTCTCCAGGACGCAGATGAATTTATTGGGAACCTGGACTCCTCTGCGGACAAGCTTTCCCGTCATGATGGAATAGGGAAGAAGACGCAATGCCACGGCCTCCGCAACAGCCGTCACCAGAATCAGGGGGACCAGCATCTGAAAGTCTCTGGTGAGCTCCGCCGCGAAGATAGCGGCGGAGAGTCTGGCGTGGGTGCCTGCGCCGAACATGGCGGCCATCATCAGCAAGGCCACGATTCCGCCGGGGATATGCGTGAAGGGATAAAGGAAATGACCTAGAATACCGCCCAGCGAGCCACTGATAATGAACAAGGGAGCCAGGACTCCACCTGATGTCCCGGACCCCAGAGCAACGAGCCATCCCAGGCCTTTAAAAAAGAAAAGGCTCAACAGCGTCGATAGCGGCAGATTTCCGAAAAGAATCTCCTTGATGTTGCCGTAACCCACACCGAGAATGCGGGGTTCCAGAACTGCCAAAGGAGCAAAAAGAACCGCCCCGAAAATAGGACGGGTCATATTATCCAATTTTGGTATCGCTTCCATGAGATCTTCGAAAAAATAGAGGGTCTTTGTCAGGGCAGCAGCCGAAAGCCCCGCAATCACTCCGAACACGATCAGCCAGGGAAAGGACTCCATCCCTATGTGCGCCGTCGGCACCAAAAATGCGGGATCGGCCCCGAATACGAGACCCCGGAAAAAATAGGCGGTTGCGCTGGCGATGATTACCGGAATCAGGCTGATGGCGGAAAATTCGAACAGGAGCAGTTCCGTGGTAAGAAAGACTGCTGCAATGGTGGTATTGAAAATAGCTACCGTCCCCGCTGCGGCACCGCAGGCCAGGAGGATCTTCCTCTCCTGCGCTGAAACGGGGATCACCTGACCGACGAGAGAGCCGACAGCTCCCCCCGTCTGAATGATCGGCCCTTCCGCCCCAAAAGGACCACCCGATCCGATCGTGATGGCCGCGGACAACGGTTTCAAAAGGGCAACTCTCAACGGGATGCGGCTTTCCCGGTATAAAACGGCCTCCATGGCCTCAGGGATGCCGTGTCCCTTGATCTGAACCGACCCGTATTTGATGAGTATTCCCGCCAAAGCGGCCCCTAGTACGGGTATCAGGTAGCTCCACCAGGACAGGTGAGCGACATAGGCTTCCACATAAGTCCAGGCGTATCGTCCATGGAACAATAGGTTGAGGAGCAGGCCAATGAGTCGTATAAGCAGGGCGGCAGTGCCGGTAGCAACAACCCCGGCAATACAGGCAAGGATAGAAATAAAGAAAAGCCTGTAGGGCAGTTTCTTGTTCTCCATGTAGATTTACCTCTCTTCTCGCAGAAAATCCAACTTGAAACTTTATTATATCACTTTCCCCAGTGTTTTCGGGATGAACGAGGTTGTGCCTCAGCCAAAGCAGGAGATAGGGTTAGGGGATTTTGAAGGGAGAGGGTGGCGAGGGTTTCACCACCATGCCACGCTGTGTATTACGGCATACGCCTTCTCGGCAGTATACGCTCGCGATGCTTTTCTCCCTGCGGGAGAATCACTCTGCCAAAAGTCTTCCCTACCCGAAGGGTTCATCCAAGGTCAGGGGACGCCCTGATCGTCAATCCGCACGATCTTGTCGGGAGACAGGCCGCACAGGAGGCTCTGCACCGCAGAACGCAGGCACTCCTCATCACGGGATTCCATGGTGACCATGACGCGGTAATCCTTCCTGTGCACCGCGGGATAGGACCCTATTTTCACGTTTTGGAACTCCCTGACGATTTCGTTCAGAAGGGGAGCAATGCGCGACTCGTATTCAGTGAGGTATACCTTCTTCATTACGGGAGGAGCGCCGCTGAAGATCAGTCTGGTGATGACATGAAACTTCTCTCTCAGGTATTCGGGAATGCCCGGGAGAATGTAGATATTCCTGAACAGGATGAGGGGGAGTCCTATGGCATTGTCCTGTATCACTTCAGCGCCTTCGGGCACTTCCGCCATGCGGAGCTGTTCGGGGGAGAGATAGAGCCCGAAATGCTTCACCAGGAAATCCCGGAGCGTATCATGGATGACCAACGATACCCTGAAGGCCTTGGCGATCCCGGGAATGGTAACATCATCGTGCGTCGGTCCGATCCCTCCCGACGTGAATACGTACGCATACCGGCCGGATATTTCCTTCACCTCCCGGGCGATTTCGTCGACGTCGTCGCCGACAACCGAAATATGCCGGGTATCGATCCCGACGCGGCGCAACTCTCCTGCCATGAAGAACGAATTGGAATCCTGCACCATCCCGGAAAGGATCTCGTCGCCGATGATGACAATGCCCGCGGTCGGTACCATCATCCCATTCTACCATAGAACCGTCCGGCAGGAACATGCGGCAGACTCTCATAGCAACCGGTGCAAAGCC
>JADLDZ010000221.1 GCA_020846375.1 Nitrospirales bacterium
GAATCCGGGTAAAAGAGGAAGAGCGCCCATGGCGGAATCAGTTGCGCATGGTCTCATCAGGACCTTCTTCAGAAGAAGTTTTTTCATGACGGTGATCATCGCCGTCGCGCTCTCCCTCCTGCTCCCCATAGCACGCTACTATTCCGATATCCGGATCTACAAGAACGACTCCCTCCGCCTGCTGGAGAACTTCAGCCGGAAGGAGTTGCCTTTCGACCCGCGGGATATTCTCCTCAACCCGAAGAGGCACGAAGACCTCCTGAAGAGAATCGCCGTTTTCATGGAATACGGCAATCTGGTGGAATTCAAGATTTGGGCACCCGATACCACGGTGCTCTACGCCTACACGGACAGCTCGATCACCGGCCTCTCCTTTCCTGCCAACAGACATCTCAGGGAGGTCCTCTCCTCCGGCAGAATGATGGCCGAGATCGAGGAGATGACGAACGAGGAGAACAGGGCGCTGCAGGGGCATGGGAAGCTCCTCGAAATGTACCTGCCGGTGTGGAAGAAAGGGAAGATCACGGCGGTTCTCGAAGTGTACCGGAAATCGCCTCAGCTCAACTTCCTCGGCGCGCACAACCTCATCATCGCACTGCTTTCCCTTTCGGTCCCGGTCCTCCTCTACCTCCTGCTCTACGGCCAGTTCAAAGGGGCCGCAGGGGAAATCCTCCTCTACCACACCGAGTTGAACAGGATGTACAAGTCCCTTGCCCGCTCCTATTTCGACGCGGTGAGGGGCCTCACCAAAGCCCTCGAACTGCGGGATATGGAAACCGAAGGGCATTCGGAACGGGTGGTGGCCTATTCCGTCTCCATCGGGAAGCGGCTCAACCTGGAGGAGCGGGAGATGAGCAAACTCGTGATCGGCTCCTACCTCCATGACATCGGCAAGATCGGCGTATCCGATACCATTCTCCTCAAGCCCGGTACGCTCACGCCCGCAGAGCGGAAGATCATGGAGACCCATACGGAAAAGGGCTACGAACTGGTCAAGGACATCGACTTCCTCGCGCTCGGCGCGGAGGTGGTACACGGGCACCACGAAAAGTGGGACGGTTCAGGGTATCCCCGCGGGCTGAAGGGAGAGGAGAACCCCATTACTGCGCGTATTTTCGCCCTTGTGGACGTTTTCGACGCACTGATGAGCAGACGGCCTTACAAGGAACCCTTCCCTTTCGAGAAAACGAGGGGGATCATCCGCGGAGAGAGGGGAGTGCACTTCGACCCCGCAGTGGTGGATGCGTTCATGGGGATGAGCGAGAGGGAACTGGCGGACATCGCGGACGAGGTCAGACGGACAGGCATCCATTACCCTGTCAACAGCGCTATCGAAAAGCTCCTGAGCCTCGGCAACCCTGTCCGTTGAGCAGGCCTTTCTCGTGAGATCGCTTTCCGGTGTCCGGCCGGGCGGAAAGAGAGGGGAGAGGCCTCGCCATCTATTTCTTGGGAAGAACCAGCAAGTTCAGGAAGGGGTATTGCGACATATCTACGTTAAATTTGAAGCGGTGATCTCTATGGCAAAGCCACAGGGCGTTCTGTTCGTCCACTTTCAGAGTGATCCCTTCCTGCACGATTTTCATTTTAAAGTCGCTCAGATCCTTTGACTGATGGATAAGTCTCTTCAAGATGGAAAAAACTTCATGTTTCATGTAAATTCTCCCATGCCTAGGAATTCAGAGACTGATCAACTCCTCAGGAGAGGAAAACGCAATTCTCATGCCATGAGGGTCCATGGTGAAGCAGGTTGAGTTGAAACAATTTTTCGTGTCGTTATCAATTGCTCTTTTCAGAAATGTAAAAGAAAGGCAACTTTTCTGTAAAACTTTATTGACAATGTAGACTTTACTTTACAGAGTCTCCTATAATCCATGTACTACTTTCATCCGATCCATGCAGAGGGAGGCAGGGAGCGCTTCTGCGTCCCTGGTGAGATTGACAAGTTTAGCTATACAAATGTATAGTAGTAATAAGTTCCTGAATTTGCAGAGGAGTCAATGCGGTTTCCTTGTCAAAGGATCGAGAGAGTGCAGAGAGAAGGGTTGCTCCAGGAAATCCCCCCTGCAGTTTTTTTCTCCCTGTTCACGCTGTTTTCGGAAAGCAATCACCCGACAAAACGTATTCAACAGGAGCGGTTGCAGGGTGTGCAGGCGCACCACCTTCGGCTGCGGCCGACTGCACCCCGCGAGTGAAGGAGTATGACAAAGCTTGAATCCATAAAAAAGCATGGCGTATCCGCCCAGGGCAGGAAGGAACTGTTGAGGTATCTGAAAGGAAAGGACCTGACCCTCCATCAGGCCGTCCTGGCCCGCTGCTATGACTGCATGTCCTATTTTGCCGACGGCGCCGCCGATTGCAAGATCCCGGAATGTCCCTTATACCCGTATATGCCGTTCCGCACCCTTCGGAATGTCAACAAGGCGGTGGCCAAAAAGGGCGGGACGAACGGAAAGGGGAAAAAACGCGCGGAGAAAGCTCCGAGGAAAGAAGAAGGCAGAGACAAGAAAGAAGAGAGGGAAAAGATGACAGGGCGGAAAACGGGAAAAGAGGCGGAGCCGCCGAAGAAAGGGCCGGCAAAGAGCGTGAAAGGGCAGTCCTCAGCGCAGGAGTCCGGAGGAGCGCCTCGCCGGAAGAAAAAAGCGCCGGCTGTCCCCCTTAAACTGTTCTGAGAGAGGGAGGTGTTCCTTGAGGAGCCTGACTGAGAAACAGAAGCGGGTTCTGGATTTCCTCATTTCCTTCACGGAAAAAAACGGATTCCCGCCCACGGTGCGGGAGATCGGAGAGCATTTCGGTTTCCTCTGGAGTGCTGCACGGACCCATTTAAAGGCACTGGAGAGGAAGGGGGTTATCCGGCTGAACCGGGCCCGCTCACGCGGCATCGAGATACCGGGCCTGCGTCCGGCACAGGCGCTCAGAGTGCCGGTGGCCGGAAGGATACGGGCGGGGAACCCGGTGCTGGCGCTGGAGGAAATCGGAGACCAGATAGTGGTCGACAGATCTCTCTTTTCCACAGAGGGCGCCTTTTCCCTGCGTATTGTGGGGGACAGCATGGTGGATGCCGGGATACTCGACGGAGACTATGTCATCGTGAGGCCGCAGGAGAGCTTGGAAAACGGAGAGATAGGGGTGGTCCTCCTCGGGGATGAGGCGACGGTAAAGAGGGTCTTTTTCGAGGAGGGCGCGGTGGTCCTGAGACCCGAAAACAGGCATATGCCGATTATGAAGTATCCGCCCGATGAGGTGCGTATGGCCGGCAAGGTTATCGGGGTAATTCGGAAGATATAGAAAGTACGGGAGAGCAACGCCCCACGCCTCCCTGTGGTGGTTTGACGATTGTTGCTATATAATAAGGGAAAAGCGCGCTGCTCCGGATCTCCGGGCAGCTTCTTCCCATATGCAGCGTACTTGACGGGAAACAGGGGGCGAGAGATGAGGAAGCAGGACCTTGCGGCGAAGGGGATGGCGGAGCTTCGGGCCATGGCGCGGGCGGCGGGAATAAAGGCCGGAAGATCCTGGAAAAAAGAGGATTTCATTAAGGCCTTGTCGGAAAAAAAGCCCCCTGCCCCTGCACGGAAGACCCCGGTAAAGAAGCGGCCGTCCGCCCCGAAGCCACCTGAAAATAAGGCCGCTGTCCCGCCTGTTGTTCCTCCCTCTCCCCTGCCTTCCGAATACCTTGAAGACAAGGTAGTGAGCCTGTTCGTCACCCCGCAACGGCTCTATGTCTACTGGGAGGTGACCGAAAAGACCCTGGCCGGACAGTCCGGAAATCTGAATCTCAAGATCATCAGCACTATTTCCGGTGATGTTTTTTATCTGCCTGTTTCCGAGCGGGTCGGGGAATACTTCGTATCGGTGAGCCCCGGCTATGCCTATGTTGCTGAAATCGGTGTGATCGACAGAACGGGAGAGTTCATTGCCCTGGTTGCCGAGCGGCGTGCGGCGCCTCCGGCACCTGCCCGGGAAAAACAGAAAGAGCCTCCTCCTTTGGAGTGGACCGAACCCGTACCCCGCGTGCTCTCTATTATTTTTGCCCCTTCCCCAGGAGCAGCGGAGGAGAAACCGCTCCCGGAGGCGGAAACCGGGCGGCCCGAAGACCTCGGCCCCGGCATTCCGGAAGAGTACCCTTCCGGGGTCCTGCAGCCGGAGGGATTGCCCAGGGAGTTCTTTACCATGCCCGCATCCATCAGCTCCGCTGAAGAGGGCGGCTTCCTTCCGGAGGAAAAGGATCGCAGGGAGAGGGGTGCGGGCGACCTTCCGGAGGAATTCTTCGAAATGCCCGAATCGATCAGCTCATACTAAAACCTGAATTTGTGGAGGATCTTCCTCTTGTCGGGTCTGACCAGCTTTATCCCGTCGTGCTTGATTTCAAGGACCCCGTCCCGGTAAAGACTGCCGACTGCCTTCTTGAATGTCTTTTTGCTCATGTCCAGCTCTTCGCGGATACTCTGCGGAGTGCTCTCGTCGGTCAGGGGCAGAAATCCTCCCCTGCTTTCCTGCAGTTTCTTCAGGATCTGCTTTTTGACCTCTTCTATATCCTCGAACCCTTCACGGGTGAGCACCGCGTCGATTCTCCTGTCCTCGCGTATCTTCTTGACGAATCCCCTCGCCCTGTCCCCAACCGCCAGCTCGCGGAATATCTCATTCTTGTAGAGCATCCCGAAATACCGGTTATTGATGATCACCTTGAAACCCCGGTCGGTGGGACGGTACACCAGAAGATCGACCTCTTCCCCCTCATGGAGGCGAATGTCCTCCTTTTCGATGAACCTTCCGATCTTCGAGGTGGCGGTGATCCTCTTCGTCTGTTCTTCGAGGAAGAGATAGACAATGTACCTGCTTCCGGCCCTCATCTTTTCGGCCTGTTCACGGTAGGGTACGAGGAGGTCCTTTTCGAGCCCCCATTCCAGGAAAGCCCCGACCCTCGTCACCTCCTTCACCCTCAGAGAGGCAAACTCTCCCACTGTCGCCCTGGGGGTGAGGGTGGTGGCGATGGTCCTGTCTTCGGAATCCTTATAGATGAACACCTTCAGTGGATCGCCGATCTTCGTCCCTTCGGGCACGTACTTTCTCGGCAGAAGGATGTCGCCTTCCGGAGAGTCCAGAAAAAACCCGAAATCCGTCTTTTTCTTCACTGTCAGCTCGTTGTATTTCCCGATTTCCAGCATGTTTCCTTTCCTTATCCTTCTTTATCCCATTGTCGCACCAAACCGGCCATGACGGCAAGATAAAAGGGCGGTACTGCGGCGCATCCGGATAGCATATCATTTCCTCAGAGGGAACACAAAAATATGTAAAACTCAGCCGGCATGCCATCATGCGCAGAAGGGGCCGGGGGAAATAAAAGGGAGGAAAAAGGTAGAATACAGGGATGTCTTTTACAAGCATTCATGAAACAATAATGCCAACTTTCTACGATCTTCTGAAAGAAAATATCCTTGACCTGTCGCGCCGCCTGGAAGAGAGCGAGGTAAAGAGGATCTACAACCTCTCTCTCCCCCATTTCGCCCTGTTTCTCCTCTTCCGGAGAGAGCCCTTTGCCGTGGTGGAGGACTCCGCCGAAGCCGCAGCCGCCCTGCACGCCGACATCCAATTCCTGAAGAGTATCCTCCCGGACGCCCCGGAAAGCCTCCGGAAGACAGCCCTGTTCCCCCCTGCCTCCACCCCCGAAGCCCCCGGGGAGAGAGCGCGGGTGCTCCACACTTTCATGTCCGGGGAGGAGATGTCCCTTATCACTTCAAAGGACGCCTGCCTGACCGGCTTCCTCTCCACCGAGATCGAGGAGAGGGTCCTTCCCCTGAAGAGAGGCGCCGAAATGGAGCGGGGGAAGCTCGAAACCTGGCTCAAGGGCAATGGGTACAAAAGCGTCAGTGTCGTCATGGAGCAGGGGGAGTACAGCCCGAGGGGCTGGCTCTTCGATATCTACCCTGTCACCATGGACGCTCCGGTGCGGGTGGAGTTCTTCGGCGACACAATCGACCTCATCCGGCAGTTCGACATAGAGACACAGCGCTCCATAAAGGAAGCGCTGGAGATCCATCTCCTCCCGGCCCGCGAGGAAGAGGGGACAGGCAATCTGATCGACGATCTCAGGGAGTACCGGAAGATGGACCTCTTCGTGAATTCCGAGGCTGCCGAGGACAGGGAGTTTCAGGCGAAGGGGGGCGAGCCGGTACTGGTATCCCACCGGCCCTTCACCGGCGAGGGGATCGACGCCCGTGAGCTTCCCCGTGCAGGGTTGGGCATCCTGCCTGAGGAAAGAAGGGGCATCGAGGATATCCCCCCCGCCCTGGAGAGGACCGGCAAGCGGATACTGGCGATCCTCCCCTCTGATGCGCAAGCGGTGCGCCTCAATGAGATCCTGTTCGACGGGGCTGTCGTGGCACCCCTCGTGAAGAAGCGGGACGTCCCCTCCTATGAGGGAAATATCTGTATCACCATCGGAAGGCTC
>JADLDZ010000222.1 GCA_020846375.1 Nitrospirales bacterium
GAGATCCCTCTCCCCTCGGGGGGAGAGGGGTAGGGTGAGGGGGAGTTAGCCGCTGACCATGTATTAGTCGAGCATGGGTGAGAAACGCGCCTTTGTCGCGCTGCACAGGGGGCATGACCACTCCTCGGGCAGTTCCTCGAAGGAGACGCCGGGAGGGATGCTCCTCTTTTTATCACCTTTTGCGGGGTTGTAGATATACCCGCACAACTGGCAGACGTATTCTTTTGCTTCCGAAGCGGTTTCAGGCATTTGCTTCCTCCTTCTTCAGTTACGGGTTGTCGAGTCCGGCAGGGGAGCACCCTGCCGGAGACCTTTTTTCCTTTAAAAGAACCTCTTCATAATACCCATCAGCATCCGCGCGTGGCGCGCCTCATCACGGGAGGACTCATCGAAGAAGTCATGGGCGGGATCGCAGTTGCACTCCCTTGCCATCTTGGCCGCCTCTTTCTTGCCTTTGTTGGCGCCGACCTCCCCGTTCACCATCATCTCGAGGTTCTCCTTCAGTGTCGGGGCGATCAGGCCGTTCATCTCGGCGAACTGCGCCGCGTGCATCGCCTCATCCCAGGCGATGGTCTTCAGCGCCTCCGCGATTTCGGGATACCCCTCTCTCTGGGCCTGCCGCACCATGGCGAGATAGAGCCCCACCTCGTTGCACTCCGCCTTGAAGTTCGCCATGACCGCGCTCTCCACTTCCGTGCCTTTTGCGACGCCGATCATATGTTCGTTGATGAGCTCCATGTATATCTCCTTGTTCTTTGAAGGTATCCGATCAGGAGTCAAGGACTCCCTCATTCAGGTACGAGAATCTTTTCCCCTTGCGAGGCGCACCGCCGGTATGCTCTCCCGTCCGATGTCGGCGTTACTGCAAAGCTTCGTATACTTTGCCCACCAATTGTGCGGAGGGCGTCAGGGTCTTGTCCCCCTCCTCCTTCCATTTGGCCGGGCAGCCCTGGGTGGGGTTCTCCGCGAGGTGGATGTTCGCCTTGATCTTCCTGATCAGCTCGTCCACATTCCTGCCGAGGTTGTAGAAGTTGACCTCCGCGTTGAGAAGGACGCCTTCAGGGTTGATGACAAAGGTGCCCCGCAGGTCGAGCCCCGAATTCTCATTGTAGACACCGAACATCCTCGATACCCTGCCGGTGGGGTCGGAGCCCATCGGGTACTTCACGCCGGAGAGCATCCTCTCATCATTTTTCCAGGCAAGGTGGACGAATTTCGTATCGGTACTGATGGTGACCAGCTCCGCACCCAGCTTTTTGAAGTTCTCGTACTGCTCTGCCAGAGCAGCGAATTCGGTCGCTCAGACAAAGGTGAAATCGGCGGGATAGAAGAACAGCACTGTCCATTTCCTTGCGGTTTTCTGCGCTGCCAGGCTGAATTCTCCGAAATCGCCTTTTGAGGGTTCATAGGTGTCGAGAGTAAAGTCAGGCACGTTCTGTCCTACCTGCAATGCACAGCAGTGTTCCGTCATGGTGGCTACCTCTTTCGCGGAATTTGTGGGGGAGTCCAGGACTCCCTGCTTATTGCGTATACTTATATTGTATTACGATTTCACCATTGTGCCCTTCTCCCCGCACTGGGGGCATTTCTGGGGCTTGCACCGTCCGTCCTTCGACGTACCGCATTTGCTGCATTTGAATACCGACATTTCTTTCACCTCCTTCAGCTTTCACTTTCCGTTCGTTTGCATTTCGGGCAGATCCCGTAAAACTCGATATGGTTGCCTATGATGTCGAAGTCGTTTTTCCTTTCATCGGAGAGGTTCAAATCGTATTCTCCCAGAATGTCCACAATGCGTCTGCACCGCAGGCAGATGAGGTGGTGGTGGGGCTGTGTATTAGGATCAAAGCGCTTCTTGCCCGGATCGATAGTGAGCTCAAGCACGCTCCCCCGCCTCCGGAGCGCCTCAAGGGTGTTGTACACCGTCGCAAAGGACATGGTGGGGAATTTCTTCGCGACAGCCCGGTAGACATCCTCTGCCGAGGGATGTTCGGCGTTGCCTTCCAGGTAGTCGAGGATGGCAAGCCGCTGGGGGGTAAGCTTCAATCCTGTCTCTTTGAACTTTTCCATTTGATCCTTCTTAGAATAATTCTTAACTAAGAAAGATTATCAAATGAATACGCTCCTTGTCAAGGACTTTTTTTGTCCTGATTCAAAAAGTTGAAAAATATTTTATTTCAATGAAATATGTTCCGATGTCCTTTTTCAGGAGTACTCCGGGAGGATAGGGGTTTGCAAAGCGCATAATAGATAAGTCTTTTCCCGTCAAAGCCGCCTGTTCATGGTAAACTAACGAAGTATGTCCGAAAGCAGTCCGTCCACCATACTGATACGCGGGGTGAACTGGGTCGGCGATGCGGTGATGACCCTTCCCGCCGTGCGCGCGGTAAAGAGGGCCTTCCCCGGAGCGAAAGTAAGCCTTCTGGTAAAGCCAGTGGTAAGACCTGTCTTCGAAGGTGACCCCGCGGTCGATGAAATCATCGAGTATGGCGGAAGATTCCGCGGCATCACCGGAAGGCTCTCCCTTGCCCGGCTCCTGCGGAAGAAGGGATTCTCGAAGGCGATTCTCCTGCAGAACGCCTTCGATGCGGCGCTCCTCGCCTTTCTGGCAGGGATTCCCGAAAGGATCGGGTATGCCAGGGACGGCAGGGGGCTGCTCCTTACCCGCCCCGTGCCCTTTTCCGGCGGGGACAGAAAGGTCCACCACATCCGCTATTACCTCGACCTGCTGAATGCTGCGGGGATTCCCGCGGCATATACTCCTCCCTGGATCTGCCTTTCCTCAGAGGAGAGAGGGGCGGCCCGGGAGAGGCTTGCCGTCCTGGAGAGGCCGGTGCTGGGGATCAATCCGGGCGCAGCCTACGGCTCGGCAAAGAGATGGTTCCCGGAAAGGTTTGCGGAGGTTGCCCGGCGCTTTATTGATGGTACCGGAGGCGGCGTGGTCATCTTCGGCGGCCCCAGGGAGGCGGACATCGCACAGGAGATCCATGAGGCGGTGGCCGGCCGCTCTCCCTCTGCGGAAGCCTCCCCCTCGCTGCTGAACCTGGCGGGAAAGACCTCCCTCCGCGAGCTCATGGCCCTCCTCGCCGGGTGCGACGCCCTGCTCACCAACGATTCCGGCCCGATGCACCTCGCCTATGCGGTGGGGACCCCGTCTATCGCCCTTTTCGGTTCCACCTCACCGGAGCTCACCGGCCCGGTGGGAGAAGGGAATGTCGTCCTCCGGAAGGACGTAGCCTGCAGCCCCTGTTTTGAGCGCACCTGCAAGAGCGGCGATATGAAATGCATGGACGCGCTCTCCGGGGAAGAGGTGTACCAGGTGGTTGCGGAGGTCCTCCCCCGGAGGCGGGCCGTCTTCTTCGACCGGGACGGGACCCTCTGCCGGGATGCGCACTACCTCAACAAGTGGGAGGACTTCGAGGTTTTCCCCGATCTGGACAGCCTGCAGCTCCTGAAGGGGCAGGGCTTCGCCCTCATCGGGGTGAGCAACCAGTCGGGGATCCACCGCGGACTCGTGCAGGAAGCCTTTGTCCGGGAAGTGAACAGTGTCTTCACCACCCGCTACGGGTTCGATGCTTTCTACTACTGTCCCCATGGCCCCGGAGAGGGCTGCCCCTGCCGGAAGCCCGCTCCCTCGATGCTGCTCACGGCACGCGGGGAGCACCGCATCGATCTGCGGAGGTCGTACGTGGTGGGGGACAAGGACGACGATATGCTCCTCGCAAGGGCGGTGGGCGCAAAGGGCATCCTGGTGAAGACAGGGAAACAGACCGGGTCGGACTACGCGGATCACACCGCGGCGAATCTGCGGGAAGCGGTGGAGTACATCCTTGCCCATGAATGAGATCCCCCTCGGGAAGAGCCCCCGGAAGATCCTCGTTGTCAAGCCCAGCTCCCTGGGCGACATCGTGCACAGCATGCCCTTTCTCCAGGTAATGCGGGAGACCTTCCCCCAGGCCGAAATCCACTGGATCGTGGCAAAGGGGCTGGAGGGTCTGATCGAAGGGCATCCCCTTATCGGGAAGCTCTGGATCATCGAGAAGGACCACTGGAAGGACCTGAAGAGGCTTGGCGGCACCGCGAGAGAATTGAAGTCCCTTTTCGCCTCGCTGAGGGAAGAGGAGTTCGATCTTGCGGTGGACCTGCAGGGCCTCCTGCGCAGCGGCATTCTCACCAGGGCGAGCAGGGCTCCGGTGCGGGTCGGCTTCAGCGAGGCCCGGGAGGGGAGCACGCTTTTTTATACCCACCGTGTTCGGGGGGGCAGGGAGGTCCACGCGGTGGACAGATACCTGAAGATCGCTTCCGCCCTCGGCGGTACGGTGCGGGACGTGCTGTTCCCTTTGCCCCCGGCGGAGGATTCGGCGGAGGTGCGGGCGATAAAGAGCGGCGCGGGAGACTATGTCGTCATCGTGCCGGGGGCGAGGTGGAAGACGAAGATCTGGCCGGCGGAGCGGTTCGGCCGCATCGCCTCCCTCCTCCGGGAGAGGAGCATCATCGTGGGGAGCCAGGCGGACGGGGAGCGGGCAAAGGAGATCGAGGCCCTTTCGGGGGGGAAAGCGCTCTCCCTGGCCGGCATGACCGACCTCCGGGAGCTTATCGCTGTGATAAGGGACGCGCGGTTCGTGCTTACCAATGATTCCGGACCGATGCATATCGCCGCCGCCCTCGGCATTCCGGTGGTGGCGCTCTTCGGGCCGACGAACCCGGTGAGGACAGGACCCTATGGAAGCAATCACCTCCTGATCACGCCGGATA
>JADLDZ010000223.1 GCA_020846375.1 Nitrospirales bacterium
GGGGGAAATCTGGTATAATCTTAACGTGTATTTCCTTATCCGTCTGCTCATCAATACGGTCGCCCTTTGGGTGGCTACGAAAACGGTTTCCGGTATCGCCTACACGGGAGGAGGGCTCACCCTGCTCCTCGTGGCACTGGTATTCGGCGTGCTCAACGCGGTAGTACGGCCGCTCCTGAAGCTGCTCACCTTTCCCCTTTTCATTCTGACCCTCGGCCTCTTTACCTTTGTGCTCAACGCCCTCATGCTCTGGATGACCAGTGGCATATCCGCTGCGCTCGGCATCGGGTTTCATGTGGGCGGGTTCTGGCCGTCCTTCTGGGGGGCGCTGGTGATCAGCATCGTCAGCATTGTGCTCTCTCTTTTTGTGCGAGGTGAATGACGTATCCATGGACTGTATCCCCGGTATCGGCTTTTCCGCTCCGGAAAGGGGCGGAGTCGAGGAATCCTCCCTCCGCGCTCTGGAGTTCGACCGCCTCCTTGAGCATATCTGTTCTTTTGCCCACAGTGATGCAACGAGGCAGTCCGTTCGGGAGCTGCGGCCCCTTGCCGGAAAGGAGGATATCGAGAGGAGGCTGGGGCATAGTGCAGAAATCCTGCTCATGGCCCAAAAGGGAGAGCCGCTGCGGCTCTTTTCTTTCCCCGACATTACTCCCCTGATGGCCCGGGTGAGACCCGAAGGTGCGGTGCTGGAAGGTTTCGAGCTCGCGGGGCTCATTGCGGTCCTGCAGATCATCGCTGAAATTCTCCTCCAGACGGAGGAGAGGGAAGATATCCCCCGCCTGAGGGAGGTGACCGCATCCCTTACCGGGTTTCCTAACCTCCTCGGAGCGCTCGAACGCTCCCTCGACAGCGAAGGAGGCATCCTCGACACCGCCTCCTTCGCCCTCTCTGAAATAAGAGGGCGGATCAGGAGGCTTGAAGGGCGGATACGGAGGAAGCTCGAAGAGATGGTGCGGGAGGAAAGCGTTTCCGTTTTCCTCCAGGATACCTTTATTACCAGCAGGTCGGGCCGTTGGGTGATCCCGGTGCGGATGGACTCGAAAGGGCAGGTGCCCGGTGTGGTGCATGACGTTTCGAAATCCGGTGAGACGGCCTTTATCGAGCCCCTCCCTGTCATCCATCTCTCAAATGAGCTGGAAAACCACATGGCGGAGCAGAGGGCCGAGGAGATCCGCATTCTACGGAGCCTTTCCGCAGGGGTACGGGAGGCGGCGGAAGAGCTCTCCGTCCAGTACAGGATCATTGTTTACCTCGACACCCTGAGCTCCGTGGCCCGGCTTGCCGATTCCCTCCGGATGCAGATCCCCCGGATCAATGAGTCCGGAGTCACCCGGCTGGTGAATGCCCGCCACCCGCTGCTGACCCTTTCCCTCTGGAAAGCGGACAGCGGGAGGCAGGTGGTCCCCCTCGATGTCGAGATGGGAGGAGGGAATACCGTAATGGTAATAACGGGTTCCAATGCCGGGGGAAAGACCATCGCCATAAAGACCATCGGGTTGCTCCTCGCCATGGCCCTGTCGGGGATGCCGGTGCCTGCGGACTCCTCTTCGGACTTCCCTCTCGTCCGCTCCCTGTTGATCGATATCGGGGATGAACAATCCATCGAGAGCAATCTCTCCACCTTTTCCGCTCATGTGACGAATATTGCGAAGATCCTCAGGGGAGCCGATGCCCGGGCACTGGTCCTGATCGACGAACTGGGTACGGGCACCGATCCGGACGAAGGGGCCGCCCTTGCCTGCGCAGTGCTGAAAGAGTTGCGGAGCAGCGGTGCAACTGTTTTTGCCACGACTCACCTCACGGATATCAAAGGGTTCGTGCACCGGACAGAGGGCATGCTGAACGCCTCCATGGAGTTCGACCAGGATACCCTCACCCCGTTGTACCGCCTGCGGGTGGGAGAGCCGGGACAGTCGCACGCCCTGGAGATCGCCCGGAAATACGGCTTGCCCGTGAGCATTATCGATTCTGCAAAGGCGATGCTGGGGGGGATAAAGGGAGAGTTCGACAACCTGATAGCGGACCTGAACGAGAAAAGGGCGCAGTATGAGCGGGGCCTTGACGAGCTCAGGAGACAGAGAGAGGATGCGGAAGAGCGCAGCAAACGGCTGGAAATACTGCTTGCCGAGGCGGAGGCCCGGCAGAAGGAGCTGCTTGCAAAGGCGTATCAGGAGGCTTCCGTTCTCGTTACAGGGATAAAGCGCGAGATGCACGCCCTCCTGGAGGAGGCAAGGCGGCAAGAGAGGGAAAAAAGTCGTGAGGCCCTCAAGCAGGCGGGCCGCATCCAGGAGGAGGTGGACAGGAAGCGCAGGGAGTTCCTGAAGGAGGACGACGGCGTCCCCTCCATCGACGAACTTGAGGCGGGAGACGTGGTGTTTGTCCGGTCCCTCGGGTGCGATGCCCCGATTGTCGAAATCAACCTGAAGCACAACAGGGTGAAGGTGCGGGCGGGAAACATGGAGGTGGAGGTGCCGGCAGCCGATCTCCGGATGAAGAAGGGGCAAAAAGCGCAGGCGGGAAGAGAGTCCTCTGCTGAGAGGGGACATACGGCTGAGAGGGGACATACGGAGGAAGCCGCCCCGTCAAGGCTGCACCTGGTGGGGCTGCGGGTGGATGAAGCCCTCTCCCGCCTCGAGCCTTTTCTGAACCATGCCTCCCTCGCCGGCCTCACCGAGGTCACGATCATCCATGGGATGGGCACGGGCATCCTGCTGAAGGCGGTACGTGAGCATTTGCAGGGCCATCCCCTCGTAAGGGGATTCCGGAGCGGCGAGCCGCAGGAAGGGGGGAGCGGAGTAACGGTCGCTGCCCTGGTGTAGCACTACCCGGCATATTCCGGGCATGGCTGCCCTGATTGCCGGATTCCCTATGAGACAGGAGAGAGTGTGCCTGCCATGACACCTGCAGGCGCTACGGCAGAATGTGAAGGAGGAGGACATGTCGGCGAAAAGACATTTCAGCGAGGAAGAAGCAAAAAGAGTGGGGGAGTCCCTGGGAATCGATTGGTCGAAGTTCGATGTGGAGCAGTTCAGAAGGGGGATGGACGTGGAGCTGGAGCATGGCCTTGTTGATGCCGCCACGAATGTAACCGGTAATGACCCACTCCTCACCGGGAAGATCGCCCTCGCGCACCTGAACGAATTCCCTGATTATTATACGCGGCTTCATGAAATGGAGGAGGAGGCGGAAAGAGCCCGCGAGAAATGATAATAATTATATAGAGGGTCAGAAGCCCCCTGCAGCCGGGCAATAGCAGTATAATACATAGAGAGGGCTACTGCAGCTTTCCCTCTCTCGTATTTTTGCAGGGGGTGATTTTCATGGAGAAATTCGACGGGGCGACCCTGCTCGGGCTCGTCGCCGCAGTCCTCACCACCTCTTCCTTTGTTCCCCAGTTGGTGCGGACATGGAGGCTGAGGGAGACAAAGGACATTTCCCTCTGGATGTTTCTGCTCATCGGGGCGGGGATATTCCTCTGGATGGTCTATGGCTTCCTGATCCGGGACCTGCCGGTGATTGCGGCGAATATGGTCTCTTTCGTTCTTGTTTCCCTTATCCTCTATTTAAAGATAAAATACCGGTAAGTCATGGTATGGAAAGCGCATCGACTGCGGACGGCCTCGTGACGAAACACCCTGCGCATAGGGCATAGGGTGATGCGGGGATACTTCCTGAAAGAATATGGATCGTGGAGCGTGATGGTCCTCTCCTATGCGACGGGTCTTGCGGTAAGCAGAGGGGTGACCGCTCTCTCCCTCGTTCCGCTGCTCGCCCTCTCCCTGTATATCAATGCAAAGCAAGCCTTCGTCCTCTGGATGCGCCGCTCCGGTCCCTCTCCGGCGCGCGCGGGGGGGGTCTTCCTACTGCAGCTCAGCGCGGCCACCCTGCTCCTTCTGGCCGTCTTCGGCTCCTCCCTTACCCGGCTGCTCCCTTTTGTCCTTGTGCCGGTCCTCTATCTTCTCCTCCTGAAAGCAGCCGGAGAGCATGCCTTCGTCACCGAAATAGCGGGCTTTGCCCTCCTCGCCCTCTCCTCTCTGGTGGCGCGTTTTGCCGCATCGGGCGTAGTGGACTCTTCCCTGTTTGCGGCGGTCGCCCTTTTCTTTGCCGCCGGCGTCTTCAAAGTAAGGGTGCACCTGAAACGAAAACCTTTCGAGAGGGTGCTGACAGGGCTCTACGTACTGTTTTGCCTTGCGGCTTATGGAGTGATGGGGGTTCAGCCGATTCTCCTCCTGCCCCTTCTCGACACCCTCCTTTTTGCCGTCTTCCCTTACCGGGTGCGGCTGAAGACGCTGGGGTGGATGGAGGTGGGAAAGGGGATTGCGTTCCTCCTGCTTGCGGCTTTTTTCTATTGAAGCGTGTTCTACATTTCTGCGCCGTTTTTGGAGGGGGTTCCTGAATCGCTGTTGACTTGAAGGGAAGCCGGGGGGTAAACTGGCAGAACGACGGCAGGCGGCTCCCCATCGACCCGCCTGCCGGAAGGGGCGACCATGAAAGATGTCCAATATGCGGTTCTGAGGAAAGAGGACTTCGACGATTTCATCTCCCGGCTCTCCCATCTGCAGAAGGTTGTCGCTCCCGTGTCGCGGGGATACGGCAA
>JADLDZ010000224.1 GCA_020846375.1 Nitrospirales bacterium
TCCCCTGCCTGCAGCCCTATACCCCCTTGTCATGCTCCGACAGGAAAGCGTTCAGGCGCGCCTTCAAAAAATACGGATTGACGCCGCTTTCGACACCCAATATTCCCTCGATGATCAGCTCGCGGATGAAGACCTCCTCTTTCAGTCTGTTCAGTATTTTCTTCCCCAGGGGAAGGAACAGGAGGTTTGCCGATCCGACACCGTAAATGGTCGCTACGAAGGCCACCGCGATCCCCCCGCCGATTTTCGAGGGGTCCGAAACATTCCGCATCACCTGTATCAGCCCGAGGACGGCGCCCAGGATGCCGACGGTAGGTGCATATCCCCCCGCAGACTCGAAAACCCGCGCCGCCCTCTTCATCTCTTCTTCATAGGTGGCGATCTCCTGGTAGAGGATATCCTCGATCATCTTCGGGGTCATTCCGTCGATCATCAAACCCAATCCCTTTCTGAGGAACCGGTTCTCTATCCTGTTCACCTGGTCTTCCAGTGCGATGAGGCCCATTTTGCGGGCCTGGACCAGAATGACCAGGATCTCCTCGATCACCTCCGCCGGAGCGAAAGACCGCCCCCTGAAAGCCAACCCGAGGGCCTTTACCGCATTCATGATATCCCGGGAGGAAAAGCTCAGAAGGGTCGCGCCGAAGGTGCCCCCGAATACGATCAGGGCAGCGGCGAACTGGACGAGGTGGGCAGTGCTCCCCCCTTCGATGATGTTGCCCCCGATAATCGCACTGATCCCGATAAGCAGGCCGAAAAAAGTGGCTTTATCCATGAAAAAAGGCCGCTCCTTCTCCCTCAATTGCCGCTTATTCTACCAGATAGGTCTGGAGAAATATAGAAGAAGGATCCCGCCCCGCCCTCCCTCAGGCAACGACGGAGAGAGTGGAAGCGATGAGCTGCCCCCTCCGGCTGAGGGAATCGAGCACCTCATTGAATTTCTGCAAGCGCTGAAAATACTCGAAGGTCCTCCCCGTCCCCCCGAGGACCGCTCTCTGCAGCGCAATCGTCCCTGTCCCCGCATCCAGGTCATTGTCGAGCTGCTCCTTCAGACGGAGAGAAATTCCCCCGCTTCCGGTAAAGAGCCCTGAAATTTCGGTGCCATACTTGAGAAGAAGGGAGGTAAGCTGTTCTTCATCCACCGACAGGGAATCATTCTCTTTCGCCGTAATCCCGAGGTCGTCGATGTTCGCATACAGAGAGGAAGACCCCCGGGAAGGCACAGCGATCCCCCTTTTCAGTCCATCCCGTATCGAGGAATAAAGGTTCAGCAGGGAAAGCTCATACACGCCGTCCTCCCCTGCAGCAGTCGCGCTCACGCCGATAGCGGAAAGGGTGTCGAAGCCGGAGGGCTGCCCGATGACGGTATCGGTGGCAGCATGCTTCAGCTCAACACGCAGCATCTGCGCCGTCCTGTCCCGGGAGAGCGTCCCGGCAAACCGGATCCGATCGTTCAGGAATTCCAGTGCACTGTTATATGCGTTCACCAGGCTCTTGATATTCGCCACCGCCGTTTCGGCGGAGGACTCCACCGATACCATCACTGCAGCGGTGGAAGCCCTCTTGAGGGAAAGGGCCAGCCCCGGTATCGCCCCGGTCAGCTCGTTGCCCTCTTGCTCATAGCTCGTCCCGTCGATAGTCACGCGTGATTTTACTGCCGCCTGCAGTTCGTTCTTTACCGTCAGACCCAAAGGATAGATAGCGTAGCTAAGGACTCCCAGACGCTTCAGGATGCCGTCGTTGTCCCCGAACCGGATTTCTTTGCCTGTGGCAGAAGAGGTCAGGACCAGCCTGCCGCCCGCAAGAGAGGCGCTCACCCCGTGTTGAAAAGTGCCGCCATTGAGCTTCCGGTCAAAGTTGAGGTCCTCGTCCGTATCGAGCATACCGTTTCCGTTACTGTCTTCCCCTTGTTCGGCACTTCTGTTCCCGTTCGCGTCCCTTTCGGACCCATGATCGAGGACGTTGTTCCTGTTAATATCCTCACCCCAGTTGATCGTGTCCGCAAGGGTTCGGAGCGAATCGGCCGCATCAAGGGAGACGGTAAAATCATTGATCGTTATCGTGCCGGAAAGACCGAGGGCAGCGGAGGGATCGGAGAAGACATCGGAGGCGACACGGTGCTGTGCCGCAAGCCTCTCCACGAGAACCGAGTAGCTTCCTTCGCTGCTCCCGGATGAGGCGGCCGCGGTCAGAACCCTCTCATCGGAGGAAGATGCCTTTTTCGTATTCAGTCCCCCACTGCCGGAGAGGAGCGCATTCGCGCGCGCCACATCACCAAGAAGGTCTGTTAGTGCGTCCCAGTCCGCAAGACGGTTCTCCCCGGAAGAGGGGTGTAAACGCATCCTCTGCAGCAGCAGGGGCTCGTTTCTGTCCTTGATCTCCCGTAGGGCATCCACTGCGGACCGTACCCGGAGGGCGGACCCGAAGCCATCGATCAAAACAACAGGAGGAACCTCTCCCCGGATCAGATCCACCACTCCTGCGAAGAGTGCGCTCTTGAGCCTGGTCTCCTGCTCTCCTCCCTCCTGCTTCTCGATGGAGGGCTCCTCTCCCCGCAACCCTGCAGACAGCGGGGGAGCATCCCTCCGGGCAGACCGGTATTTAAGCTCCCGGATCTCACTATCGAGCTTCCGGATTTCACGGGAGATGCCCTCGTCGTCAGGCCCCGAAAAGACTACGGTTTCCCCGGAGCTTTTTTTCTCTCCCGCATCCGGAAATGTCCCGGAGGACACCTCTTCAGAAAGAGCTTCCACTTCAGGCCTCTGCGTCAGAGGGGGGGCGGAAGGGGGTGAATCAGGATCATCCGGCAGTACCGGCCGGTGCCGGGAGCGAGCCAGGAGCTCCTGCTCCAACTCATTTCTCACTGTTTTCA
>JADLDZ010000225.1 GCA_020846375.1 Nitrospirales bacterium
CGGAATGCCCGCACCGCTGCCCGGTACGCATTCTCCGGGGGCAATCCCTGCGGTATAATAGAAATACTTGCATGCTCATCTTTTCCAACAGGAGGAACTATGACGGATTCCCTTTATGACGTCATCATAATCGGTGGAGGACCGGCGGGCCTCAGCGCCGCCCAATATACCGCCCGGGCGAAGATGAAGACCCTTGTCCTCGACAAGTCGTCCTCTGCAGGCGCCCTTGCCTTCGCCAGCCTGATCGAGAACTACCCCGGACTCGACAAACCCCTGCCGGGGCCGGAACTGCTCGCAATCTTCAGGAAACAGGCGGTGGGCTTCGGCGCCGAATATGTCGAAGCACAGGTCATCGGGGTATCCCTGGCAGGCGAGATAAAAGAGGCCTTCACCATGGACAAATCCTACCAGGCAAAGTCCCTCATCATCGCCACCGGCTCCATGGGAAGAAAGGCGACGATAAAGGGAGAAGCGGAGTTCCTCGGCAGGGGAGTAAGCTACTGCGCCATCTGCGATGCCGCCTTCTTTCGCGGCAAGACGGTATGCGTCCTCGGCGATTCGGAGGAAGCGGTCAAGGAGGCGGGGCTCCTCTCCCGTTTTGCGGAGACAGTCTATCTCATCTCCCCGTCAAAGGAGCTGAAGGTTTCCTCCGACAACCCCACCCTGGCCATCCAGAACCTGAAAGTGATCACCGGTCAATCCGTTACCTCCATCGAGGGAGGCGAGCTGGTGGAAAAGGTGCATCTGCGCGAGGTCGGAGGGGCGGAGAGCACGCTGGACATGGACGGGGTCTTCGTCTATCTCCATGGAAGCAAGCCTGTCATCGACTTCCTGCAGGGCTCTGTCGAGGTCTCGGAGGCAGAATGCATCATGACGAACAAAATGACCGAAACGTCGCTCCCGGGAGTCTTCAGCGCAGGCGACGTGACCTGTACGGAAGTCAGGCAGGTGGTGATCGCGGCGGCGCAGGGGTGCATCGCCGCCCTCTCCGCAGAACAATACGTATTTCACCGCAAAAGGAAAAAATACGACTGGCATGGATAAAAACAAGGGAGAAGTGAGGAGTGAGAGTATCACTATGACCGACGGCGAGCGGAAAGGGATGAGAACAGTGCCGTCAGGGCGGTAGTGAGAGAAGCGATAGCGGAGATAGAGGGGGCCCCTGCCTGATTCCTTCTCCGGAAGAGAGTTCCCCCTATACCATGCCGACCGCTTCCAGGAACGCCGCCGTATCGGAGAGATCCCGGAATACGATGTCCGCTCCGGCATCCTGGAGTGCTTCAGGAGGATAGGGGCCGGTAGCGACCCCCACGCTGAAGGCCCCATACGGCTTTGCACAATGGACATCCCGCGGCGTATCGCCGACGACGATACAGTCCCCGAAGGGAATCTCCCTCCCGCACAGTTCCTCGAATCTCCTGCGGGCAATGGGGAGGAGGCGGTTGCGGTCCTCGTCATCACTCCCGAAGGCTCCTGAGGGGAAATAAGCATTCAAGGAAAACGGTTCCAGCTTGATACGGGCGCCCTGTTCGATATTCCCGGTCAGGAGCCCGAGCCGGCACTGCCCGCTGCTGCCGTTCAGCGCGGCGAGCGCCTCACGGACCCCGGGCTTGAGATGCCTGCTGCCGTTCTCTATTTCAGATCTCAGATGGACGACATACATGTCCATCATCCGTGGAAGGAGCCCGTTGCCGGTCGGGAAGCCATGTTTTTCAAGGCACTCCCTGATGATCTGGAGATCCGTCTTTCCCGCCATGCCGATGCCCTCGAATGCGTGGTCGAGAGAGAAAAGCTCCCGGAAGGCATGGTTCAACGCGCGCGTCCCGGCCCCGCCGGAGTCGAGGAGGGTGCCGTCGATGTCGAAAAGCAATAATTTCATCTTTCTACAATACTGGCCGGCCTGAAGGCAAGTCAACCGGAGAGACAGGTAACAACAGAGTAAGACAGAATAAAACAGGGTGAGACAGAGTGAAGCAGAACAAAGATAGAGAAAGACAAAAAACTGCTATTTTCCTCTTTTCTGTCTTACCCTGTTTCTCTCTGTCTTACTCTGCTTCACTCTGTCCTTTCCTTGTCTTTCCTTGTCCTTGCTGGTAGAATGATAAAGAGGATGCAATCACAAAACGCAGGAGGAGCACAATGGGACACGGCAAAAAAATAACGCTGGCAGCGGCGCTGCTCATCTTTCTCTTCGTCAGTGCCTGCGCCCGCTATCATTATGAGGGCGGCGCGGCAGGCGGGTTGGTAGGCGGCATCGCAGGGGCGCTGCTCGACAGGAAAAACCCCTGGCGCGGAGGGGTGATCGGCGCGGGACTGGGCGCCGTAGCCGGTGCGACCATCTCTGATATTTCGGTCCGCGGATCGCAGGAAGTAGCCCGGTCGAACAGGCCGGTGGAATACACCACGGACAACGGCCGCGGCGTCTACCGGGCCGAGCCGATGGGACACGACGAGCGCACCAATTGCAAGAAGGTGCGCGAGAGGATATGGGAGGACGACCGCCTGGTGAAGGACCGTGTCAAAGAGATCTGCGAGGGCGAAAAGTTCGAAAGAAGATATTAGGGACAGGATCCCGCGGCAGCGCTGATCAGGGGGGCGGACGGACACTTCTGTCCGCTCTCTTTACCCCCCGCCCGCATCTGCTATACTACCGGACATCACTCTACCGAAAGGGAACTCCATGAAAGAAAGACTGGTCCGGCTGCTCTACGAAAAAGCTTTCAAATACAGCGAAGAACCGACATTCAAGCTGGTCTCCGGCCGCATGAGCAACTACTACGTCAACTGCAAGACGGTGACCCTTCACCCCGAGGGCATGTACACCATCGGCCATGTGATTTTCGAAATGATAAAGGACCTCCCGGCAAACGGTATCGGGGGGCTCACCCTGGGGGCGGACCCCATTGCAGGGGCGGTGGCGTACACGTCCCACCTGAAGGGGAAGCCCATCGAGGCCTTCGTCGTGCGGAAGACTGCCAAGAGCCATGGGACCATGCAGTGGGTCGAGGGGAATGTCAGGGCCGGGGACAAGGTGGTCATTGTGGACGATGTCATCACCACCGGGAAGTCCACCATCGAGGCCATTACAAAGGCACGGGAGGCGGGTCTCTCCATCATAAAGGTGATCGCCCTGGTGGACAGGCAGGAGGGGGGATACGAGGCCATCAGCGAGGTGATGAAGGAAACCGCCGCGCCGTACCGGACAGTCGAGGCGGTGGTCACCCGGGAAGAGGTGATGGAGCTCTATCGGAAAGAGCATCCCTCATAGCCGGACGGCAGAAAAGGCGCGGCGCGCGGCCTCCCGGGCACCTTATACGCACACGTCGAGAAAGTATTCCTGCACCCTTCCCGCCGCAAGCACGATACTTCTCCTGTCGAGGGGCGTCGCAACCCTGTCCTCGATGATATTGCTCACGGCCCGGACCTCTGCAACAGGGATGGAATTCAGCGTGCAGATATGCGCCACTGCCGCTCCCTCCATGCTCTCGCAGAGGGCGCCGAACCGCTCCTCCAGCTCAAGCCCGCGCGCTCGCGTGCCCGAACATGCGGAGACGGTCACGAAGATTCCCCTGTTCCCGCATCCCCGCAGGAATCCTGGAACGAAGAGGGGGAAAGCGTTATAGTAGTGGGTGCGGTCCACCGTGCAGAGAGGAAGGCACAGGGTCTCCATCGAATGGAAGCCGGACCCTCCGCTGCCGATAACCAGGCCCTCGTCGCCATAGACCTCCCTCTCCGCCACCACGACGGCGCCGATGCCCAACCCTGAAGAAGGGTACGCACCCGCAACCCCCAGGGACCAGACGAGATCGGGGCCGAACCTCTCGATGAGCAGGGTGGTCCCCTGGGCGGCATTGGTCTTGCCCACTCCGCAGATACAGATCACCGCGGGGGCCGCCCCCTTGAGAGACCCGCGGTAAAAGGATTTCCGCTGCAGGGAAACGTGCTCTGCCCCGCCAAGATGCCGCAGGAGCAGCTCCGCTTCC
>JADLDZ010000226.1 GCA_020846375.1 Nitrospirales bacterium
CCGGTGCGGTTGACGCCGATGACGAAGCACTGGTTCTCGATGGCACGGGCCTTGAGGAGCGTTTCCCAATGGTCCCGCCGGGAGTCCGGCCAGTTGGCGATGACGAAGAAGGCGTGCACTTCCCGCGACACCAGCCTGAACACCTCGGGGAACCTCAGGTCATAGCAGATAAAGATGCTCGAGGGCATGCCCTCGATATCGAAGACAGTGGGAGCCTCGCCGGCAATGAAGTGCTTGTCTTCTCCCGCCAGGCAGAAGGGGTGGAGTTTTGTGTAGGTGGCAGTAGGCTGCCCCTGTCTGGTGAACACGACCGCCATATTGCGCGCACGGGTGTCCCCGGGGGCGAGCATGGCGAACCCGGCAATGAGGTTGATCGAGTACGCCTTTGCGATCCGGGAAAGGAACGAGGGGGTCTCTCCATAGCCCTCCTCCGCTGCCAAGGAAAGGTTCATGGAGAAGCCGGTGCTGAACATTTCAGGAAAAACAACGAGAGCGCACCCTTCTTCCGAGGCTCTCCTGGTGAAGTGGGCGGCTTTCTCCAGGTTCTCCCTTTTGTCCTCCCATACACTGTTCATCTGTATCAGTGCGATTTTCATTTTCCTCCTCTCCTGCGGTGCGATTTATCTTTGGTGCCTTTGCCGCAGATACACCCTGAAGCAGGACCCCTCCCCGGGCCTGCTCTGCACGTCGATCCTTCCCCCCATCACCTCCACCAGCTCTTTTACAATGGAAAGACCGAGACCCAACCCGCTGTTTTTGGAGCCTTCCGCACGGTAGAATCTGTTGAAAATAAGAGGTATTTCCTGTTCGGGTATGCCCCTGCCGGAATCGTACACTTCGACAAAAAAGTCGTCCTCCTGCTTCCCGCAGCCGATCCTCACTCCGCCTTTCTCCGTGTACTTCAAGGCGTTGGAGAGGATATTCCGCACAATGCGCTCCAGTTTCTCCACATCGGCGACGACGAGGATAGTGTCCCCTGTTGCGGCGGTGAGGGAGAGTCCCTTCTCCCGGAATAGGGGCTGCATCTCCCCGGCTATGCCCGCCAGAAACTCTCCCAGGTCAATTTCCGCTTCCTCTCCCTTGGCAAAGAAGCTCGCCTCCGCCGTGGTGATATCTTCGATCCCCTTCACCAACCGTATCAGGCGCTCTATTTCCGTATGGATGTTCCTCATCTCTTTGCCGCAATCCCCGATGACCCCATCCATGACTGCCTCGCTGTGCGTCTTCATGATGGTCAGAGGGGTCCTCAGCTCATGAGCGATGTTGGACATGAGATGGGTGCGCAGGCTCTCCTCCTTCTGCAGCGATGCGGCCATCCTGTTGAACGACTCGGAAAGCTCTCCCACCTCGTCGCGTGACCGGGGCCGTATCCTGATGGAGAAGTCGCCCTTTGTGATTTTTTCCGCAGCATCCTTCAGCAGGGTGAGCGGCTTGGTGAGGTACTGACTGAAGAGCAGGGCGATGAGCAGGCCACCCCCTCCGGCGATGAGGAGAGAAATATTGATGAAATCTCTCGCCCTCTCCTTGAAGATACGCTCCTTCTCCTGCAGCGCCTCCTTTTGGAAGGGGCGGGTCAGGAGAGTGCCTACCTGCCGTCCTTTCAAATAAAGAGGATGTTTTTCGAAGGGGCCCTCCGTTCTTTGAATATGGAAGAGGTCATGCATGCGCTTCATCATGGCACCGGAGAGAGAGTCCAGCACATCCTGGGACGAGAGGGCTTCTCTCCCGTTCGTGTCGACAATACGGATATCGAGACCTATCATCATGGCCCAGTGGATGGTTTCGGAAAGGGAAGCCTTCTCCCACCGGCCGCCGTTATAGCTGCCTTCCACCGAGGCCAGTATCCAGTAGAGCTGGTCCTCCTTTATGCCTTTTACGTAGTTGTCGAAGTCCTTTATGATCAGCCAGTGGAAAACGAAATTCGAGAAGAGTGCTGCCGTTATAACGGTGATGAAGGCGAGGAATATTTTTGTTTTCATGAGGAAACTTTCTTGTTAACTTCCTAATCCGGGGTCCCGATGAATTTGTATCCCGCCCCATAGACGGTCTTCAGGAATACCGGTTTCTGGGGGTTGTCCTCTATCTTGTGCCGTATGTTCTTGATGTGTGCGTCGATTACCCTGTCGTACCCCTCGAAATCGTAGCCCTGCACCGCATTGACGATCTGGAGCCTGCTGAACACCATCCGGGGCTTTTCGGCGAGGAGGAGAAGTATCCTGAATTCCGTGACGGTAAGGGATAAGGGCTCGCCCGCTTTGAGTGCCGCCATGCAGAGCGTGTCGATTCTCAGGGTGCCGTTGTTGAAGGAGAGGACTTTCTTTTCGCCACGCTTCGTCCTCCTGAGCTGCGCCCTTACCCGGGCCACCAGTTCGCGGGGGCTGAAAGGCTTGACCACATAGTCGTCGGCGCCCAATCCGAGGCCTTTGATCCTGTCCTCCTCGGAGCTTTTTGCGGTGAGCATGATGAGGGGGATATCGGAAAATCCCCGCAGGGAGCTGCAGATGCTTTCTCCGTCCATATCGGGGAGCATGAGATCAAGAATAATCAGGTCGTAGCAGTCCTTGAGGAGGTGCAACGCTTCCGCTCCCGTGCCGGCGACCGTGACGGCGAAGCCGTCCCTTTCAAGGTACGACCTGATGATCTCGGATATCTTCTTTTCGTCTTCTATAACGAGGATTCTTTCATCGGCCATACTCCGGTATTCTAACATTCCGCAGGAAATCCGCGCTCATTTCGGGAACCAGCGGGTTGATGAACATCCCGGAGCCCAGCTCGAAACCGGACGTCATGGCGACACGCGGAACGATGGTCAGATACCAGTGGATGTATTCGGAGCCGGCCTGAGAGGGTCTCCCCGATTTGATGATATAGTTGAAATCGGGATTGACCAGACCGTGGTAGATTTTGGAAAGCATTGTCTTCAGATGCATGGCCAGGTCGTCGGTCTCCTCCGGGTTGATCGAGCCGAAGGAGCCGGAGTGTCTCTTGGGAAAAATCCAGATATGGAAGGGAGAGACGGCGGCGTACGGGACAAAGGAGACGAAATGATCGGTATTCATCAGGACCCGCGCCCCGTCGGAAAGCTCGTCACTGATGATCCTGCATTGTACGCATTCCCCCGTCTCGTCGAAAAAGCGCATTGCCCCCTCGATCCTGTCCCTGACCTGATGGGGGGTGATGGGGATTCCCACGAGCTGTGAGAGGGGGTGGTCGATGGCGGTGCCGGAGACGGTGCCGCTGTTCTTGAAGATAATGGCATGCTCGATCCGGGGGTCGCGGTAGGCTTCGAGGAAACGGTTCCGGTACGTATGGAGGATATCCCGCACCTGGTCGTGGGACATGGTTGCGATGGTGAGGTGATGCGCAGGCGTCTCGATGATGACCTCATGGGACCCCACGCCGTTGATGCTTCTTTTCATCCCGTAACTGGAGCGGACCCGCTCCCCTTCCTTCGAGAGGATGGAAAACTTGTTCAGGACCACCCGTACTCTCCAGGCGCTTCCGTCGTGAATCCGGTACCTCTCATCGGGGGTCCTGGTCTCGTTTCCCGGGCAGAAGGGGCAGGTCTCCACGAATTCAGGATGCCTTTTCTTCTCCCGGGATCCGATGAACTCCTCGGGCCTTTTCCCTTTTTCCTTCGCGATGATCACCCACTCTCTCGATATCATGTTCAGACGCAGCTCAGGCATTTCCCCTCCTCATCGTCGTACGGAATGCATACATAGTAGCATAATCCCC
>JADLDZ010000227.1 GCA_020846375.1 Nitrospirales bacterium
ACTATGACAAGGATTATGAGCAGAGGACGAACTCCACGAACGCCCTCAGGAAATTCGATGTGATCAAGAGAGTCACCCCTGTCGCGGAAGGGCATGTGACGAAGGAGGTACTGAAAAACCACCTCGTCACCTTCGGCGGTGAATACCGGCATGAGATTTTCGAAGGCACCCGGATCAAGACCGGCGACGGCGCCTTTACCGAAGTGAGGGAAGGCGTTACTTCCGAGGGCTCCGAGGCGAAACTGGATTACTGGGCGGCATATCTCCAGGATGAGATACTGATCGGTGACTCGCTCATTGTCATTCCCGCCATCCGTTACGACGACAGCGACATGTTCGAGAACGAAATCAGCCCGAAGGTGGGCGCCACCTACAAAATAACCCCGCATCTGCGGGTAAAAGCAAACTACGCTCACGGGTTCAAAAGCCCTACGCCTCGGGAACTTTACTACGAATTGCCGCAAGGCACGTATATCGTGCGGGGAAACCCCTCCATTGAACCGGAGAAATCCGATTCCTACGAAGTATCCGTCGAGGGAGAGAGGGGGATCTTCTCGGGAAAGGTCACCTATTTCTATACCGACGTGAAGGACCTTATCGAGGCGGTCAATACCGGAAAAGAGGGCTCCTACACTGTCTACGTCTATCAGAATGTCAGCAAGGCGGCGATTCAGGGAGTGGAGGCGGAGGTCGGCCTTGCGCTGACAAGAGACCTATCGCTCAGGGGCAGCTATACCTATCTCGATGCGATGGATGACGAGAAAAACCAGAGGCTTACCATGCGTCCGCGCCACAAGATCGTCACAAAGGCCATGTACACGAACAGACCTCTCGGCCTTAAAGCCAATCTCTGGAACGAGTATATAGGAAGCAATCTCTGGCAGAGGGCATCGGGGAGCACGCCAGAGATCGTCAAGGACTACTCTGTCTGGTATGTGAGCCTCTCGAAGGAGATAACAAGGAATTTCGAGCTCTATGCCGGGGTTGACAACCTCTTCGGTGAAACGGACGCCGATATTCCCCTGATCGGCTCCTTTTACTACGGGGGGGTCCGGATAAGGTTTTAGAAGCGACGCAAGACTCTCTTGCACCCTCTCCCTCACCCTCCCCCCTCGAGGGGGAGGGAACTCAGGAGGATCTGCTCTCCCCTCAAGGAGAGAAATGCTCCGAGGGAGTCTGCTCCTCCGCTTGGGGTAAGGGGAATACAGATCTTCCCCCCAGGAAGAAGGAAAAGGCGCGGAATCTATCCCTCCCCTTGGGGTAAGGGGAGGTGGGGAGGGGTTACTCAGAAGAGGATGAAACCACAAGCTCAAGAATGACGCTGTTCCAGGGGAAGACGATGAGAAAGATCATTTTACAAACTAAAGGAGGCAGCATGAAGGCGTTGATCGTATGCGCATCACGGTATGGTTCTACAGAGGAAATAGGGAAATGGATCGCCGAAAGGCTCGGGTATGACGGAATTTCCGCCGATGTCGTCAGGACACCGGGGAATGGTTCCGTTGCAGACTACGATCTCGTGGTGATGGGCTCTGGGATATACAGCCACGGGGTGCTCCCCGAGCTGAAGGAGTTCGTGGAGGCGAACCAGGGAGGGCTGCAGGGGAAGCCGGTCGCCCTCTTCGGCGTCGCCATGAAGAAAGATACGGTTCTCCACAAGGGCAAGCCGTACGGGGGAGTGCACTACCTGCACCCACTGGCGGAGATGCTCGACGGCTCCGTTCTCCACGCCGGTATGCTCTTCGGCGAGATGGTGCCCCAGAAGCTGACCGATTCCGAAAGGGAGGGTCTGATGCGGTTTTACCGGCAGGTGGAGATGGATGAAGCGGAGATCAGGCGCCGTATGTCCCCGAGGACGCTCATGAGTAAAAACGAGTGCTGGGAGTTTGCCGAAGCAGTCCTGAGAAAACTGTCAAGGAGGGAGGCCCCCCATGGAAATGGCTAAATCGGACCGGTTCATCAAGAGCATGACAGAATGCGATCCGGTCGACAGAAAGTGGATTTTCGGAAACGAGACCGATGATCCCCTCCGGTACGCCTTCGATGCGAAGAGGGTGGTCCATCCCGGGGTGAAGGGGGAGATGCTGCCGAAGGAGAAATGGGAAAGCATGTGGAAGATGCTCACCGGAAAGCCGGCAAAGGGCGGGAAGAGGGCGGCATATGTCCACATACCCTTTTGCTCAGCGAAATGCCTCTATTGCGGCTTCTTCCAGAACCTCACGGACAGGGAGCTCGAGGATGCCTATATCGACAGGCTGGTGGAAGAACTGCGGATGGGCTCGCAGGAACCGTTCATCGCATCGCATCCTTTCCATGCCGTGTACCTGGGGGGCGGTACTCCGTCCTCCCTCTCGGAGAGGAACATCGAGAGGCTGCTGCGGGCGATCAACGACTTCCTGCCCCTTGCGAACGACTGCGAGTTCACTTTCGAGGCGCGCATCCACCACTTCGATGACGCAAAAGTGCAGGCATGCATCGGGGGAGGCATCAACAGGTTCTCGCTGGGGGTCCAGTCCTTCGATACCCGGGTGCGGCAAAGCCTGGGCAGGAGGGAGGCAGGGGAAAAGGTGCTCGAAAAACTGCTGTCGATTCACCGGTACGACCAGGCTGCGGTGGTGATCGATCTCATGTACGGGCTCCCCCTGCAGTCGATGGATATCTGGGAGGAGGATGTCAGGACCTTGATCCGCTGCGGCATCGACGGAGGCGACCTCTACCAGCTCAATGTCTATAACGACAGCAAGCTGAACGACGCCATCAGCAGGGGGAGCCTCCCCCCGGCAGCGAAGACGGCGGATCAGGCGATGATGTTCAGGAGGGGGCTTGAGCTCATGCAGGAGAGCAGGCTGCGGAGACTGAGCATCTGCCATTGGGCGAGCGGTACGAGGGAGCGGAACCTCTATAATTCCCTTTCCAAGGCAGGCTCCGCCACGGTGCCTTTCGGGTCCGGTGCGGGCGGAAAGATCGAGGGCTACACGATGTTCGTTGACAAGGACATCAGGAGCTACCTGCAGCGGGTCGACCGGAAGGAAAAGCCCCTGATGTTCGTCATGTCTCCCCGTGAGGGATACGCGCTCTACGGCGACATCATCGGGCAGATGGAGAGAGGGCACCTGAACCTGCTCTGGATCAGGGCCGGGTACGGTGTCGATATGGAAGAGACGTTCTCTCCCCTCTTTGGCGAATGGGCGCGGAAGGGACTCGTGGAGATGAACGGCGACTATATGGACCTGACCGTAGCGGGCCAGTTCTGGTATGTCAATCTTACCCAGGCGATACTCGACGGCCTCGTGCTGCTCAGGGAGGAGGGGAAACATTCCCTTACCGTACGGTCCATTGCGGCGCAAGGATAGGAAGAAAGGAAGTTCACCCTCTCCCTCGCCCTCCCCCCTCAAGGGGGAGGGAAATACTGCCGGAGAATCTCACCTCTCCTTGGGGAGGGAAATACTGCCGGAGAATCTCATCTCTCCTTGAGGAAGGAAATACTGCCAGGGAATTCCCTCTCCCCTCGAGGGAGAGGGCGGCCGAAGGCCGGGAGAGGGGGTCTGGAAATGAGTTCTGAAAACTGAAAACTGAAAATCGGAAAAAAGGAGATAGGGGAAGATGAATTATATGGGTGATATGCAGGACATACGAGAGAAAGTTGCGGAGGCGGCGGGCAGCTCCTCGAAATCGACAGGGGCAATCGCAGCGGAACTGGGGGTGAGCGAGAGAGACGTGATGAAAAACCTCCCCGGGGATATGGTCAGGGAGGTCTCCCGGGAGCATTTCGATGCAATAGTGGATGAAGTATCCACGTGGGGTACGATGACCGTTATCGTCCAGAACGAATCCGCCATCCTGGAGGTGAAGGCATCCTTTCCGAAGGGGACGTACGGGCACGGCTACTTCAACCTGAAGTCCGACGGAACCCCGGTGGGCGGGCATATCAGGGCGTCCGAGCTCTCGGAGATCTTCTTCGTGAGCAGGCCCTATATGGGTC
>JADLDZ010000228.1 GCA_020846375.1 Nitrospirales bacterium
AAATCGAAGGACCTGTCGATGCCGTTCCCGTCCTGGGGGGCCAGGGCGATGCCCTTCGAGAGGAGAAGACGGCGGACGGGGTGCTCCGGGTTCCTGTCGAACGCACGGTCCGATCCGGCCACCGCATGCCCCTTGTCCGCCATGAAGCAGGCAAGGGCGGAGACGCCGCTGCCCCCGATCCCTGAAAAGAATATCTTCAGCGGCCTGTCTGTTTTGAACGCGGTCATACGCTCTATTATACCTGATCGGAAGCGGCCCCCTGCCGTATTTGCCTGTGGTGAAAATGGTACAATAGAAGCTTATGGCAGGTTATACGGGAAAAAGTATACGGGCAGATCTCGGCACCGGTGAAATAGTGGTGTATCCCACCCCTCAGGAGCTGAAGGAACAGTTTATGGGGGGGAGGGGCTTCGGCGTGGCGATGATCGCGGAGCACATCACCCGCTCCTATGATGATCCCGAGATGCCTCTTATCTTTGCCACCGGTCCCCTGGTCGGCACCTCGGCCCCCACCTCGGGGAGGATGTCGGTGATCTCACGCTCCCCCCTCACCGGCACGGTATGCGACTGCTCCGTGGGGGGGCGTTTCGGGACCGAGCTGAAGAAGGCAGGGTACGACTGCATCGAGATCACCGGGATATCCGACCGGTGGGTCGTTCTGGATATCCGGAACGATTCCGTATCCCTGGAAGAAGCTTCACACCTCGTCGGCAAGAATAATTCCGAAGTCAGGGAAAGCATGGGAGGGGAGGGGTCCTTTGCGGCGATAGGGATCGCCGGGGAGCGGCAGGTCCGTTTCGCCTCCATTGTTTTTGACGGGCATTACCTTGCGGGCAGGGGCGGTCTCGGCGCGGTGATGGGGGCAAAGAGGCTGAAGGCCGTCAGGGTAAAGGGGGAGGGCAGGGTATCCGTTGCGAACCCCGATAAGCTCAAAGCCGCCAGGGAAGAGATCATGAGACTGCTGAGGACCTCCCCGGCGGTGTTCGGGGAGTTCGGCCTCTCCGAATTCGGGACCGCGGCTCTCGTGGATCTGATCCATGCCCGGAGGATGGAACCGACGGATAACTTCAGAAAGACGCTTTTCCCCCATGCCTCACAGTACTCGGGCTATACCCTGAAGACCCACTACAAGGCGAAAAAAACAGGGTGTGCCGGCTGCCCTATCCTTTGCAAAAAGGTGGGCGCGGGAGGGGAGGTCATTCCCGAATACGAGACTGTCTCTCATTTCGGGGCATTGAACAACTGCAACGACATGGCGGCGATCATCGAGGCGAACCGGGTCTGCAATGAATACGGCCTTGACACCATAAGCGCCGCATCCACCATCGCCTGTTTTTCCGAGATCAAGGGGGTCATGCTCTCCCCCGGAGAGATGCTCGAAAAGCTCGTTGCCATCGGACGTAAAGAGAAGGGAGAGGGGGAGGCGCTGGCGGAGGGGTCGCTTCGCTATGCGACTTCGCAGGGGGTGCCGGAGCTGAGCATGTCGGTGAAGGGGCTCGAGCTTCCCGCCTATGATCCGCGTGGAGCCTACGGCATGGCGCTGGCCTACGCCACCTCGAACAGGGGCGGATGCCACCTGCGTGCGTATCCCATCAGCCACGAGATCCTGCGGAAACCGGTCTCTACGGACAGGTTCTCCTTCGAAGGAAAGGCGCGCATCATCAAAATCGCGGAAGACCTGAACGCGGTCATCGATTCCCTCACCGCCTGCAAGTTCGTCTTCTTTGCGGCGAGCCTCGAGGAGTATGCGAAAGCGGTCAATGCAGTAACGGGGGAATGGCATGACGTGCAGTCCCTCCTCAGGACAGGGGAGCGTATCTGGAACCTGGAGAGGCGTCTGAACGAGGCGAACGGCTTTAACGAGACCCACGACGACCTTCCCCCTCGCTTCTTCACCGAGGAGGGCTCTTCGGGAGCCCATGTGCGCATCGCTCCCCTCGACAGGGAGTCCTTCCTGAAAGCGCGGGACAATTACTACCGCATCAGGGGATACCGGATCTGAGGCCACCATGGAGCATCTGATCCACAAGTACCTGGACAAGCTCGAAAAACAGGGGCTCGCCCGGAGGGGAAAAACGATTTTTCTCGCTCTCGATGCGGAGCGGGTCTCCAGTAGGCCCGAAGACGACGAGGTGAGGACCCTCAGCAGGGTTTTCGACCTGATGAGTATCAATTCCCTGCTCTTTGCCGAGCCGGACGAACCTTACAGGAGCATCATAGCCGAGCTGGTCCGCGGCTTCGAGCCCTCCCTCTCTGCACAAGGAAAGATCGTACCCATGGATTGCGAGACGAGGACTTTCTTCCATGACATCCCCGTGGTGAACGACTTCTCGCCGGAAGAGATCGCGCGGGCGCTCTCCCACAGAAAATCCGTGCTGGTGAAAGACAGGGGAATCGTCACGTACGGGGTGGTGGCTCCCGAGCAGGCTTTCGTCTCCTTCAGCTCCGCCTGTTTTTCCACTTTTGTGAAATATTTTTACGACAGCCTCCTGTACCTGAGGGAATGCGCCGGTGCGGGGAAAAAACCTGATGGGGCGTTTCTCATTACTTTCAAGAGGATGCTCGGGCATATTGAAGGGGCTTCCGCGCCACCCGCGGGCCTCTCGCTTACGGATGCGCCTCCCGAAGACGGGGATGGAGTCATCAGGATGCTTGCGGAGGCGGGCAGGGCAGTGGTGGAGTGCCGCCTCGTGGATTCCTTTTTCGGAAACATCTCCTATGTACACGAAAACACGATCTATATAAGCCAGACAGGGAGTTCGCTGGACGAGTTGGAGTGCTGCATCGACGCGGTTCCCCTGGACGGCTCCTCCTCCGTAGGCATCACCGCCTCCTCCGAGCTGTCTGCCCATAAGAACATTCACCGTGAGACGGGACACACCGCCATTCTCCACGGCCATCCGAAATTCCCGGTGATCATGTCCATGTACTGTCTGAAGGAGGGGTGCGACAGGTCTCTCTGCCACAAGACCTGCAGGGAGAAAAGATACCTTGCGGAAGTGCCGGTGGTGTCGGGGGAGATCGGGACAGGACCTACGGGCCTGATGCATACGGTCCCCGAAGCGATGCGGGAAGAGAGGGGAGCCATCGTCTACGGACACGGCGTGTTTACGTCGGCGGTCGGTAGTTTCCGGGAGCCTTTCACTCAGCTGCTGGAAATCGATACCGCATGCCGGAAAGAATACCTCGCCCTCGTCGGCACCCTGCTCGGAAACGGGGGAAGGCACTGACAGGAGGGCCCGCCCGCATCAGACGTTGAACCGGAAGTTGATGATATCTCCGTCCTTTACTTCGTAGGTTTTCCCTTCCAGCCTGAAGAGCCCCTTGTCCCGTGCGGCGGACATGCTCCCCAAAGCGATGAAATCGTCGTAATGCACCACTTCCGCCCGGATGAAGCCCCTTTCGATATCGGAATGGATCTTCCCCGCCGCCTTCTGGGCGGTCGTGCCCCGGGCGATGGTCCAGGCCCTCACTTCATCCTCGCCGCTGGTGAGGAAGGAAATAAGGCCGAGGAGATGGTAACTGAGGTGGATCAACTTGTTCAGGGCAGGCTCACCGATGCCGAGGTCATCGAGGAAGGCCTGGGCCTCTTCGGCGCTCAATTGGGCGATTTCCATCTCTATCTTGCCGCAGAGGGTCACGACTTTTGTGGTCTCTCCGATGCCCTTATCGGTGACATACTGCTCCACTGCCTGCTGCAGGGAGGCTGACCGCTCCGTGTTCAGGTCTTCCTCACCGGTATTCAGGACAATGACTTCCGGCTTCGTGGAAATGAACTGGAGGGGACGCATCAATTTTTCCTCCTCTTCGTTGAAGTCGGCGTTCCGTAGAGGGATTTCCTTTTCCAGGATCTCTTTGCATTTAAGGAGGAGCCTTTTCTCCGCCTCATTGGGCTTCTTGCCCTTTTTTGCCGCCTCTTCGATCCTTTCGAGCCGCTTCTCCACGAATTCCAGATCACCGAAAACGAGCTCCATTTCGAGAGCCTCGATATCACGGAGGGGGTTCACTTCGTTCAGAGGGTGCGACGCAGCGTCGTTCCTGAAATCCCTGACCACATGGACGATGGCATCCACATCCTTGATGAGATCGAAAACCTTCCTGTTCTGCGCCATATCGCCCTTGGTAAGGCCGATATAGTCGATGTATTCCACCGTGGCATACGTTATCTTCTTCGGTTTGAACACCTCGACGAGCCTGTCGATACGCTGGTCGGGGACTTTCACTGTCCCGTAGTTCGGCTCACCGCTCACGGTGGGGTAGAGCGTGGTTTCAAGGTTCTGCCCGGTCAGGGCGTTGAAAACAGTTGTTTTGCCCGAATTGGAAAGTCCGATAATCGCTAGTTTCACCTGTCCTCCTGTTGCTGTAGGGGCATGCATTT